>CAZVXJ010000362.1:0-3146 GCA_964631675.1 uncultured Alphaproteobacteria bacterium | reverse complement strand
CCCGCGCAAGGTTCACGGGACAATGCAAGCTTGTATGTCCAGTTCAATTTACCGGAACGGCCTCTTCCCGGATCCGTAAGACTTCAAGCTTCCGGAGATAGCACTATGGATCCGGCGATCAATCACACGATTTGGCTCGGGGGGCTCAGTGCCAGCGGCATTACGGGATTCTACTTGAATGCTGTAGATCTCGCCCGTTCAGATCTCGTAACGCTGGTTGAAGGCGAAGGAACGCCGGAGCAAAATAATACGCTGGTCGACCAGGGGCCGTATCTGATTGGTGTGCGATATCAGGACTTCGACGGTAATCCGGTTGCCGGAGCGATCTCACGCCGTGTGACGCTGGACTTCACGACACTGGCCCCACAAATCGTAGAGCCTCATTCCGGTGACACTCTGGATGTGGCGGGTACACAATTTCAATTCTCGCAGCCAGACTCAGCGAGTGCGGGAACCCTCTTATTGACCATTCGTCAAACCGGAGGTCCGGAGTACGATGCGGGCTCACCGCATGTTCTATATCTTTCTGATCCTGACACGGGAAGTTTCAAGACAATCGTGTTGAATGGTCTCGCGTTAGATGTTTCCACGGGTGTGGATTCTGTGCATGGCGGCAATTTTCTGGTGCGCCGCGGAGTTTACGAGGTGACCCTCAGCTATGTCGATGAACTGTTCAATCCGCCCGCTGAGGCACGAGTATTCGGGTTGCTGTTTCCTAGCGGATCAGTTGTCTACGCCAGTGGCGGAAACTTCGGATCGGGAGTGGTCGAGCCGGGCAATACTGAAGCACTTAGCTTCAAACTCGAGCTGCACACATCTACCGGAGGCAGTGCCCTGCGAGGGCTGGAATTTGCGCTGGACGGGAGTGTAAATCCGTCGGACATTTCCGCACAGAATTGCAAACTCTGGCAAAGTGTGGATTCAATCTGGACTCCCGCCGTTGATCAAGTAATTGCCACGCCCGAACTGTGGTTGGGCGGACCGATGGCGTTTACAGACTTTGTTGCCTCGCTGAGTACAGAGGTGAACTGGTTCTTTGTCACGTTATCATTTGCGGAAATAGGAGATGGTACGCACAGTGTCGCCATGTTGCTTCCGGGACCCGAGAATGTGGACTGTGCCGGTGATCCTGTTGTGGGCACCGAGTGGCCAATGGGATCACGAGATCTGGCACTGCCTGTGATGTTCACCCGCATTTACACAGAGCAGGATACGGCGTTTGGCACGCTGAAGATCCTGTGGGAAGTGGCATCTGAAACGAATAACGATGGGTTCAACCTCCTCCGCCGCATGGATGGGACGGATACTTATCTGCGCATCGCATCGTACACAAGAGAACCCTCCTTAGTCGGACGGGGAACCGCCGCCACGGAGCGTCGTTATGGATTCATTGATTCGGGTCTGCAGATGGGCACGAGATACTGGTATAAGGTACAGGCTGTGTCATTTGGCGGAGAGGTCAGTGAATATGCCGATAGCACTGCGGGTATTCCGCAACTTCCTCCGAACGAGTTTGCGTTGAATGACGCGTATCCGAATCCCTTTAACCAGGAAGTGACAATCGAATACGTGGTTCCGCAGAGTGCCGAAGTCACACTTCGCGTTTACAATCTTGAAGGCCGGGTAGTGCGAGAACTCGTCCGCGCCTTGCAATCACCCTCTCGTTATCGCGTCCGGTGGGACAGCCGCGACGATACTGGGCGTGTCATGCCTTCAGGTGTGTATTTTTACCGCCTTGAAGCTCCGGCCTTTGACGTAACGAAAAAGTTGCTTATGTTAAGATAGTTCTTCGAATAAAACACATGCAGTAAACCGTTGTCGATCCTCCGGAGTCGGAACGGTTTTTTTGTGGTCTGGCACAGGCTTTGCGCTCTATAGAATTGGCAAATCTCCAGTGAAGCAACAGACCACCATCATGAAGTCACGAATAGCCCTGATCATACTATGTTTGACGGCGTACGCATGCGCTGCTGAGACTCGGGATGCCGGTCCGAACCTGCCTTTGGCCATGCAGAATGCATCGAATGCGCTTGCGCAGTCGCCCGCCGATGTCGCGGCGTGTCGCAGTGCTGCAACATCGCTTTTGGAAGCCGTAGAAGCCTATCCCACTTCGTCGTTGGCCGGAGATGCACTATATCTGGCCGTTCAACTTGGGCAGTTAGTAGGGGACAGGGAAGCGGCACTTGCATCCGCCCGCAGAATACTCATTGATTATCCATCCTGCGAACAAGCACCAGGAGCATTCCAACTGGTGTGGGATGCGCAAACCCAGTCGGGCCAGAATCCGTTCGCTGGAGCGCAAACGGCAAAGGATTTTGCGCTCAGACTCGGGGCGAATCCGCGAGCCGGAGCATACTACGAAATTGCACTCGATGCCTACACAGCCGGAAATCAGTGGAAGGACGCGGCGGAAATGGGGAAGAACTATCTTTCTACCGCAGCGAAAAACTCCAATCATCCGGACCTGTTCTTGACCGTAGCCGATGTTGCGCTGCGCGCCGGGGAAACAACACTCGCGCGCGAGTCTCTCGAGCAATATTGCCACCGCTATGCGAGTCTGCCTGGCGTTATCGTTGCACGGAATCAATTGGGCACCGTGTTTTCGGCGCTGGGCGACAACGACAACTCGAGGCTGAATTACTCGCTTGCCTGGACGCTGTTTCAGAAAAATCGTGGGAAGAGCGGCTACACAGACCACAAGATAACTGAAGCCGCTGCAGAAGCACTGTGGTCGCTTCAACTTCAGGAGAAACAGGCCATGGAAGCGCTGGCCGCTGAGGGTGCGGGAGTGCAGCTCAGTCTGATGCGTAAGTCGGCGCGGAAACTGCTTGACGCTTACACTCAAATTCTTGACGCGGAGCCGCACATGGCCGTGCAGTGCTATACGGCGATGGGCGATGTCAATGGCTCCCTCGCCCGAGCGATTTTCGAAAGCGGTACCGTGAAAAAGGTCCAGCTCGAAGCCAAACCCGTCGCGAACAGTTTCGAAGAAGCGATAGAACGCTGCACCCAGGCGCAGACGAATTTTCAGAACGCTTTTGAGCGCTCGCTGGGAAAGACCGAAACTCGAGCGGATCGCGCTGCTAATAAATACGCGGCCGAGAAGGTCTTCGTGGTGCTGCCCGGCATCCTGGAAAAGCTGAACG
>CAZVXJ010000361.1:0-3180 GCA_964631675.1 uncultured Alphaproteobacteria bacterium | reverse complement strand
GGCACTGCCGCTACTTTGAAAGCAAATCCTACTAAGAGAAGCATGATACCGGCAAGTGCCATCGGGCCAGGAGTACCCTGCTGGAAGAATGCGGCTATGTCCGAATAGTAGTCTGACCCGACAGATCCCCAAACCAGTGCGATCCCATACAAGAGGAATCCGCTGGCGAATGCCCCTAAGACAAGATACTTCATTCCGGCTTCCGTCGAGCGCGGACTTTCTCTATGCAGGGCTGCTAAAACGTAGAGGGCAATGGACATAGTCTCAAGTCCGAGGAAAAACAATAACAACGTCGCTGCAGAGACCATCACCATCATGCCAAACACTGCCATGAGCACCAGGCTGTAGTATTCGCCCAGCCTGATACGATTCTTCACAATATAGTGCGGCGATATCAGCACCGTCATCGCACCGACGAGGGCCAGAAGACAACGAAACACAGAGCTGAAGCCGTCGCTAAACACGCTGCCGGACATCACTGTGCCGCCTACATTACTCACAAAAGCCGAGGCGAATGCACTTGCGACGAATCCGCACGCGGCCACAGCCGGTGCAACCCGCGAACGCCATCCACCAGTCTTTATGTCGGCAAGAATGGCCAAGACCGCCGAGATGACCAAAATCACTTCCGGTAGCACACCCATCAAATCCAATGTGGAGTAAGACCTCAACTCAGGGTCCCACCAGTTGCGACATTCCACTGCTCTGATAATGATCTAGGATCAGCTGAAGTGAAGGTACCATTCGGTCAAGAAACGGCTTTGGATAGACTCCAATCCAAACGGCCAGAACAGCCAGCACTCCAATAACAAATCCTTCGCGCCAGTTTACGTCAGTCAGTTTCTTGTTTTCCTCGTGAGTGATTTCACCGAAGAAAACCCTTTGATATGCCCACAGAAGATAAACCGCCGCGAGGATGACCCCGGACGTTCCGATGACCGCATACCAGCGATTGGAGGCAAAAGTACCAAGCAGAATCAGAAACTCACCAACAAATCCGTTGAGTCCGGGGAGGCCAATGGACGAGAGTGCTATAATCAAAAACAACGTTGCGTAAATCGGCATTACTTTCGCAATCCCGCCATAGTCTGCAAGTTGTCTTGTGTGCCTGCGATCGTAGATTACCCCCACAAGCAAAAACAGCGCGCCGGTTGAAATGCCATGGTTGATCTGCTGAAGCATTGAACCGCTCAATCCCTCGATATTCAGTGCGAAAGTGCCAAGCATCACAAATCCCAAGTGTGCCACCGATGAGTAAGCGACTAATTTCTTCACGTCCTTCTGCACCATGGCCACCAGTGCCCCGTAGGTGATACCAATCAAGGCGAGCACACTAAATGTCGGCGCAAATTCGAGTGTGGCCTGAGGGAACATAGGCAGGCAAAAACGCAGAAATCCATAGGTTCCCATCTTTAAGAGAACGCCGGCCAGAATAACCGATCCAGCTGTAGGAGCTTCGGTGTGGGCGTCAGGCAGCCAGGTGTGAAGCGGAAACAACGGAACTTTGATTGCGAATGCGAGTGCGAATGCCAGAAACAGCCAGCTCTGGACATCCAGTGCATATTTGGACTGTTCGGTCGCCAGCAGCAGATTGAACGAGTTCAGCCCCGTGACCGGGTCGACCGTGTGAAAGTAGACATAGAGAATGCCGATCAGCATGAGCACCGAACCGGCCATCGTAAAAAGGAAGAACTTAATCGTTGCGTAGACTCGCCGCGCTCCGCCCCAAACTCCGATAAGGAAAAACATGGGCACAAGCATGACTTCCCACATGACATAGAAGAGAAATAGATCGAGCGCACAGAATACGCCGATCATGCCCGCTTCGAGGATCAGAAAGAAAAAATGATACTCCTTCACCCGTTCGTGTATGCTGCCCCACGAACTAATGATGCATATCACTCCGAGCAAAGTGGTCAGCAACACCAGAAACAAACTGATGCCATCAACTCCGACATGCCAATCCGCACCGATTGACTGCACCCACTGCACTTTCTCAACCATCTGGTAACCAGCTTCGCCGACACGAAACTCGAAATACATCACCAACGATGCTATAAAGGCGGTGACAGTTCCAGCGAGGGCGATCCAACGCACAAGTTTTTCTTGTGCGCTTGGAATCAACAACACAATGAGCGAAGCGACGACGGGCAGCGCGATGCAGATTGAGAGTATCATCTCAAGCGACCGCCCATAACACCGCACTTAGCAAGAGGAGAACACCCAATGCCATGAAGACTGCGTAGTTTTGCACAACACCAGTCTGAGCCTTGCGGATGGCACCGCCCACCCCGATAAAGAACGAGCCAATCCCATTAATGAATCCGTCAATCGTGCCTGTGTCAAAATAGGTCGCCAACAATTCAGAACCCTTGACCAAAGGCTTTGAAATCACCGTGTCATAGATTTGGTCCACCCAATACTTGTTCAGCAACAAACTATGTGCTCCGGAATCCCCCAGTTTTGCAGCCAGTTCGGATTTCTTCATGTACCAACTGTAAGCCAAATATATTCCAAGCAGGGCAACGAGGACTGATAGTACCATTAACACATACTCTGAAGTAGGGGCATGGTGGATGTCGAGCGACTCGCCACCGTGGGACAACGAAGTCAACACCGGATCAAGCCAATGCTCAAACCAGGCCCCTCCGCCGAGGGCATAAGGTAGTCCAATGTAGCCGCCTATAGCGGATAGCACGGCTAATACAATCAGCGGAATGGTCATCACTTTCGGCGATTCGTGCACATGATGCTCGGCCGATTTTGAGCCTCTGAACTTTCCAAAGAAAGTCAAGAACAGTAATCGAAACATGTAAAACGCCGTACAGAAAGCTGCCGCAAGCCCCACCGTCCAGAGGATGTAATGCTCACTCTCAAATGTCTTCCAGAGTATTTCATCTTTGGAGAAGAAACCTGCAAGTCCCGGTACACCCGCGATCGCAACGGTTCCAACGGCGAAGGTTAGAAAAGTGACCGGCATCTTTTCCTTTAGACCACCCATATGGCGGATATCCTGTTCACCCGACATTCCGTGTATGACGGAGCCGGAGCCCAGAAACAGTAATCCTTTGAAGAAGGCGTGTGTCATTAGATGGAAAACTGCGGCTCCATACGCTCCAACACCGCATCCGAGAAACATATAGCCAAGCTGGCTCACTGTTGAATAAGCCAGTACTTTCT
>CAZVXJ010000360.1:0-3201 GCA_964631675.1 uncultured Alphaproteobacteria bacterium | reverse complement strand
CATTCCTTTCCAGCCACTAAAATCCAGACCGCCGGTATCGTGCCAACTCAAATAGACCATTAAACTGGACCAGGTCAGAATAAAATTTAAATACCCAAGCGCAAAAACTAGAATACGTTTCATTTCGGAGTAATCACTGACACCCGTTCGCCAACTGCTCATCAAACGTCTCGGCAAAAACATGATACCCTGAGCCATCACATTTTGCCCGGAAGTAATAATACGTGGCCTCCGCCGGGAAAGCCACCGCGTTCAATGAATCCAAGCTTGGATTGGCTATCGGCGTCGGCGGCAGACCGGCATAGAGATAGGTGTTGAAATAAGAGTCGTATTGTAAATCTTCCAAGTTCAGCGGACTCTTCCACCATTTCCCTGTTCCAAAGTCATACCCCATCGCATATTGGACCGTTGGGTCGGCATCGAGTTTCATGCCAATGTTCATACGGTTGAGATACACCGAAGCGATCAACGGTTTCTCTTCGTCGTGGACAGCCTCCCGCTCCACAATGGAGGCGAGAGTCACGGCCTGATAGACAGTCAGTCCTTTCTGGGAGAAGGCATTCGTGAGATCAGGCGAAAGATGCAGGACAAAATTGCGGACGAGCGCTTCCACGAATTCGGCGGCGGTCATATTGCGCGGGAAGATATAGGAATCAGGGTAAAGGAATCCTTCCAGATTCCTTGCCCCTGCGAGAAAGTCGAATTCATTGGATGGACTCTGCGCAAGGGCAAGAAACTCATCCGGCGTGAAGGACAAGCCCGAGGTGGGAATGGAGGCGGCAATCTCCTCCACCCGCCAGCCAGCTAATACCCGGAAGGGAATTTCTGTTGCAGTTGCATCTTGCAGCTCATGAGCAATGTCAATGGCGGACATTGCTGGGCTAAGCTTGTACTCCCCCGCTTGAATAGATGTATCCAGCCCGGAGTAGATCAAATAAGCGCGGAAGGCTGCGGCATCGCGAATAATCCCAGAACGTTGCAAGTTCAACGCCATCGAAGTGACCGACTCGCCAATCGAAATCGTGAACGACTGCTCTGCTCCACTCACATCCAATGGACGCGTGAGCAAACCGTCATACCAAAGCAGCCTTGCCGAATATTCTATACGCTGCGAAAACGTCAGCCCGGAGGCAGGCGGACCGTAGACCCGTGCCGCTTGCGAGGGAATCGTAAACAAGATGAGAAAGAAACAAACAAAGACAAGGAGAAAAAAAATACCGATGAGTAGTTTACGCATTGAAGATATCCGTTGGTCGAGTAGGCGGTGATCGTCCGTCGTATCGAGACCAACACCTTAGCGAAAGTATGATTGTTAGTTGTGGTTTCGATACGCCGCTTCGCGGCTACTCAACCACCGGGGCTTCTTGATTCTATATACGACCTCAAGATCATCACCGCGGCCAGTTCATCCATGTGACCGGCGCGTTTCTTGCGCGAAACGCCCATTTCGATGCGGGTCATGCGTGCGTCCTGGGTGCTGAACGATTCATCGAACAACTCGATGGGGATATTGGTCTGCTCTTTCAGGGCTTCAGCAAATTTGGCAGCTCGGCGACCGGCGAGATTTGGGTTACCTTCTTCATCGAACGACTGACCGATCACGATCAGACCTGCATCATGCTGCGCAGCGAGATTGGCAACTTGTGCGGCATCAAGCAACCGTGAGATATGCTTAATGACGGTCAATGGCCTGGCAATGGTTCCCGTCGAGTCGCTCAAGGCAAGCCCGATCCGCTTTTCGCCATGGTCAACGGCTAAGATTCTCATAAGCCCCCCTCTTTCTCTCCCCCCATTTTCTCCGAAAATGGGGGGAGCCAGGAGGGGAGTAAAGTGTAAAGTATCATTCTGTTACAACCTGAATACGAAACGGCACAATCGGTATCCACTGCCACCAGGAAGGGGAAAGTGTAATGACCGGTGCATTCGCCAGCGGAAGAGTTTCATCCAATAATGATTGAGCCGTCCGAACTCCGCGTCCTTGAATTAGGGATGTGACCTGCGCCGAATCCACTTGCTGGGTGATCCGTCGCTCCACGCGCATGGTCCAGCGCACGGAACCGTCGTTGGCGACCTGCGGCGTGGTGATCGGTTTCGTTGTGAGTGACCCGGATGCGGGAAAAAAGCCCAAGGGCAGAGAAGCGTTCATCGCAAGCGTAGCCAGCTCGGACAAGTCTGAAGCGTCTGCATAGTGAACGGAAAATTCCGCTCGCATGGATAACGTCAATTTGGTGCCCGCCGCGCCCGGGGGCAGGTCATATTCTTCGGAAAGGATTTGTGATACCTGCATCGTTTTTTCAAATAGCATATCGCCAGCGCCGACTTCAGTCTTCAATTGCTCACGCGCATCGTCTTCCATCATCTTCATCACAAGTTCCTTGACACGCGCACGGTCATCGTCACTCGCCTGCACTGACGGGAGTTCGCGCCCACCCGTGATCGGATCGGGGTTCAAAACGGAAAGTGAATGACCCAGCCTGCCTTCGATGGCATTGACCGTCTCCGCATCCACATTGCCCACGAGTCCTCCATCCACCGCTTCAATTGCAAGCACCAGTTTCTTGCCCACGCCCGCATCGACCACGCCTTCTTCAGTCGTCACAAAACGCGCCGTCTCACTCTGCACCACCGTTCCCGCCGGGATCGTCACTTCCTGTTGCGTCAGATTGCGAAACTCCACCGCGCCCTTCGCCTTCGATTGCGGGATCACGCCTTCGCCCGTCACAATGACGGATTGTTCACCATCCACGATCACGCGCTTCTCATGCAACGGCACACTGCCCGTGATGAAAACCGCATCCACCGATGGACTCGCAATAACCGGCAATGCGACACTTTGTAATTTTGAAATCGGAGTCAATTGGACAGACGCGCGCGGGATGAATAACGCCACGAGCACCAGCACCGCCAACACGCCGAGGACGAACGCCCCGACTCGTACCGCCGGATACGCGCGCCACGCTTCCTCCGCAGCCGGGATCTGACTCCGTTTCTCGCGCAGATCCTTCACTGGAGTGTGACGCGGCAAACGCCTGCGACGCGGTTTGGGCCACGCCAGGCGCTGCGCCTGCCCCGTGGACTCGAACACCGGGATCCCCAGCGACTCTGCATCCTCCCTCACCCGTCGCCGGCGTGTGACCAATCCCAGTTGCGCACCGAGCGAAGAGGCATGTCGCTGCAACACTTTTAGATCGACCTGCCGCA
>CAZVXJ010000359.1:0-3228 GCA_964631675.1 uncultured Alphaproteobacteria bacterium | reverse complement strand
ATCACATCGGCGTGTCTGCCGGCAGGAACGTATACGATCTTCATCGGCCCTGCGACCTTTACAGGCTTGCCGGCACCGGTCCAGTACAAAATGAGCCTGGCTCGAGGTACGTGCACGATTCCTGAAGGCCGTTGCTGTTATGGTAATCCGAGTGCACCGAGCTGCGCGGATACCACACAGGCATATTGCACGGGCACCTTACTCGGAACATGGGATGGTGCACAGACTTGTGCCAATCCGTGCCCGGTTTGTGCGGCCGACTTTGTCGTAACTGCTCCGGGTGGAGTGGGTCCTGTTTCGACGTTGGGCGCGGGTGACAATTGCAACCTGCGTGCTGGCGAAGATTACATCATCCAGCTGAACATCCCGACGACCGGTACGTGGAACATCGAGTTCTGCAACGCTGCCGGTGTGCCGTGGGATGCTTATGCTTACCTTGGCACTCAGTGCTGCGGTGGCGTCATCAACCAAAACGACGACGGTTGCCAGGATAACCCGGTTGGTTTCGATAATCCGAACTTCCTGTGCGTCCAGCTTACCGCGGGAACGTACTACCTGGATTACGAGCCGTTCAGCGCTGGCACCACGGGCGACATGTTGTTGACCGTAACGCCGTGCGTGCTGCCGATTGGCCGCTGCTGCTATGGCCCGGTGAACAACCCGTCCTGTACAGACACGACTGCGGCTCGTTGCGCAGAGTTGCTCGGTACTTGGGATGAGTTCTCGACGTGCGCGGGCAACCCCTGCCCGGCTTGCAGTGTTACCCCGACCGGAACTCTGGAACCGGTTGAGAATCTCGATTCGACGAACGCCTACCTTGATCCGAACGGCGGCTGCAACAATGCAGAAGCTTGCCCGGGTGGTGTGGATTCGTGGGGTACGATTGCTTGTGGTCAGACCGTTTCCGGCCGCATGTTCTATTACACGGGTCCGGCTTGCGCCGGCGGCCCGGCTGCGTTCCGTGATACCGACTGGTGGAACTTCACCTTGACGGATTCCGACAGCGTTGCAATCACTGGTGTGACTGAAGCTGCGGGCACCGACGCGTTGATGATTCTGTTCCAGTATGACTGCGTCACGTTCGTTCAGTATGGTGTTGCTCAGCAGACGGCCCCCTGCGTGCCGTTCACGCTGACCTCGCCCTGCCTTGGACCGGGCACTTACACCGTCTTCATGGGCCATGCAGCGTTCTCCGGTGATCCAACTCCGGTGGACTACAACATGACCATGACTTGCACGCCATGTGGTGCGGAGTGCGACAGTGTTCAGAACCTCACGTTGATTGCCGGACTGGTGTCCCCGCCGGATAGCGTGCGGATTCGCTGGAGTACGGCCAATGCCGGAGGCGCACTGGATTCGTTCCGCGTCTACAAGACGACCGTGAAGAACAACGACGGCGATCCCAATCCGAACCCCGACTATTCAGCCGGCGATCCGGAATGGGTGCTGGTTGCTGCAGTGGTTGCGGATTCGGCGACCATCAGTGCGAGAAAGACCGTGGCTGACACGGTAGCGACAGGAACCAGTGGATACGCAAACTACGTCGTCATTCGTGACTGCGAAGTTCCGCCGCCCCCACCGTGTCTTGGCGACTCCTGCGAGTTGAACGAGATCGTGGCAACGAACGGCGTTGCGGTTAACCTCAACAACACGTGTTCCACGACAAGCAGCCCGGCCTGGCCGTGTGCGGCTGGCGCCAATGACGTGTGGGTTAGCTACACGGCAACGGCCACTGGTACCGTGACGGTCACGACGTGCGCACAGGGTGCGACGTTTGATACGGCCATCCAGGTCTTCACGGGTTGCCCGAATGCCGGTGGAACTTCACTGGTGTGCTTGGACGACTTCTGCGGATTGCAGACGGAAGTTACTTTCGCTGCAACCATAGGGAACACGTACAAGATTCGTCTGGGCGGTTTCGGAGGTTCGACGGGAACCACAGGACTTCTGATCACTCAGTAAGTCACTGGATGACTTAGTCAATCCAACCAGCGGCCGGTGTGGAAACACACCGGCCGCTGTTCTTATTTCATGAGAGCGTAAAAAATCCGGTTCCTTTGGGAACCGGATTTTGTTTTTAAGCGAAAGGAAGAATGCGAGCCGACTATCTTCCGAGATTACGGTGCCGTACGACCTCGCCATCCACCATGTAGATGACGTCCTGAGCAATGTTGGTGGCCAGGTCGGCAACGCGTTCCATGTAACGAATAATTGACAGCAGCTGAATCCACCACTCAAGCTTGCTGACGTCTTTTCGAATCTCGGACTGAATGGACACAAAAAGCCGGCGGTGGTGTGCGTCCACTTCATCATCGGACGCACAAACAATACGGGCGAGTGCTAAGTCAGAATCCACCATCGAATCCAGACACTTGCGCACCATGACACTGACCTTTTCCGCCATGACCATGACTTCGGGCGGAATTGGGATGGTCATCTCGCTGGACAGTCCAGTCACTCTTTCCGCAATATTCGACGCATAGTCGCCCATGCGCTCAAGGTCGTTGTTCATTTTGAGCACGGCGACCACAAAGCGCAGATCTTTGGCAACCGGCTGGTGGAGAGCCAGAATTTTCAGACACTCCTCTTCAAGTTCGACTTCGCGGCGATCAATTTCCGTATCGCCTGCGATAACCTGTTCGGCGAGCTGTCGATTCCTGCTGCTAAGGGACGTAATTGCGCGCGTCAGACTTTCCTCGACGTACGTGCCTACCTCGAGAACATTCTTCTTGAGTCGGTCGAGATCGCGCTGCAGATGCATGGGCATAGTATAACAAGCTCCTGTGAGGAATGTGTTACAACTTCTGAGTTGTAAACCGGCCGGGTTTCGACGCGGAGTTTGCGAGGGGCCGCTGTTCGGCCCCTCGTAACACAGTTGTAACAATCAAGAAACCGGATAGTTCCTATCCGAATCGTCCGGTGATGTAGTCTTCGGTTTGCTGAACGGTGGGATTTGTAAAGATCTGCTTGGTCATCCCAAACTCGATTAGCCTGCCTTCATAGAAAAAGGCTGTATAGTCAGATACTCTTGCCGCCTGCTGCATATTGTGGGTGACGATCACAATGGTGTAGTCGCCGCGCAGCTCGGCAATGAGGTCTTCGATTCTGGCCGTCGCCCTCGGGTCAAGTGCCGAAGCCGGTTCGTCCATCAGCAGAACTTCTGGATCCACCGCGAGCGCCCTTGCAATGCAAAGACGCTGCTGCTGGCCACCCGAAAGCCCCATCGCC
>CAZVXJ010000358.1:0-3230 GCA_964631675.1 uncultured Alphaproteobacteria bacterium | reverse complement strand
TTGCATTTACCTAGAGTGTTATTTCTTCACTCTCACCGTTGCCATCCTAACCACAAATTGATCCTTAATAATAAGGACCGCAAGGAGGATGACAATAACGGAGAGGCTGAAGATCGAGTTCATTAGAATGTGGGTATTTCGCCCGATTATAGGCTGATTCGGAAATCCGTCAAGAGGGGAATGTAAGATTCGGGGGGGAATCCCCCATACATTCCAAAAACTGGGAATTTCAATACACACAATGCAAAACATCTTGATCACATCACTGAATGATGTTGCAGGAATATTATTTCACTCTTGACTCATTCCCATCATTGACATAGAATACCGCCCAATTATGAACAAGCACGGCTTCGGTACTATGACCATGACAACTACCTCCGGTTTCACCCGTGAGGCATTTGTGGTTGGGCAGAAGTAACTGAGTCAAAAGTTATCTCAAAACACACAACGCCTCACGTTTCCGTGAGGCGTTTTTATTTACCCCTGCCCTTTTCTCTAGGAAGAAGGGCAAACAGAGGAGCAAGTCATGAAAAAGCAAACATTGGTCATGAAATTCGGAGGGACATCTGTTGGTTCGGCGGATGCGCTGACCAAAGCGTCTCAGATCATCAAGGATGCGCGGGATGAATTTCCACACGTCGTCGTTGTGACGTCTGCGATGTCCGGCGTGACGGACTTGTTGTTAAAATCCGCATCGCTCGCGGCGCAGGGGAAGGTTGATTCCCTTCCAGATGCCGAATCCAAGCTGAGAGAGAAGCACTTCTCCGTCGCGGACGCACTCATCCAGGACGAGGGGCTGCGCGAAGAAGTCAAAGCCGAGATCAACACGCTGATCCTTTCGCTCGTGGATCTGTGTAAAGCAATAGCCGTGCTCGGCGAAGCCAGCCCGCGTGCGATGGATGCAGTCGCATCCTTGGGGGAACGAATGAGTGTCCGTTTGCTGGCGGCAGTGGTCAATGACGGGGGCATCCAGGCCAAAGCGATCGAGGCAACCGAGTTTGTTGTCACCAACTCCCATTTTCAAAATGCACATCCCGATTTTAGAGTCACCACTGAAAAGACACGGGGAAAATTGAATCCACTGATGAACGAAGGCATTATCCCGATCACGACTGGCTTCATCGGCGCAACTCCCGATGGTGTTATTACGACGTTGGGACGCGGCGGCAGTGACTACACCGCTGCAATTATCGGTTCCGTCCTCCCTGCTGACGAAGTGTGGATCTGGACGGATGTGGATGGCGTGATGACCACCGATCCGCGCCTGGCGTCGCAGGCACGCACTCTGCCCGAGATCAGTTACAGCGAAATCGCCGAACTCGCATATTACGGTGCAAAAGTTTTGCATCCGAAAACGATTCGCCCCGTAGTAGAGGCCGGTATTGGACTGCGCATTTGCAACACGTTCAACCCGTCCCACCCTGGCACGCGCCTGACCGCCAACGGACATTCCAACGGTAAAAATCACAACCCCGAAAAGGTTATCAAAGCCGTCACGGCTATCCGCAAGCAGCGATTGGTCACGATTGAAGGGCGCGGCATGTTGGGCGTCCCTGGCGTGGCAGCGCGGGCGTTTGGTGCGGTGGCTTCGACGGGCACGAGTGTTCCGCTCATTACACAGGCTTCGTCAGAACAGTCCATTTGTTTTGCGGTGCCGTCTGAAACTGCTCCTTCGGTTCTTTCCGCGCTTGAAAAGACATTCGTCAACGAGATCGAAGACGAAGATATTGACCGGGTCTGGTCCACAAGCGATGTTTCGATTGTGACCGTCGTCGGTGCAGGGATGCGTCACACCGTGGGCGTGGCAGGCAAAGTCTTCAGTCAACTTGGCAATAACGGCGTCAACGTTTTAGCTATAGCACAGGGTTCATCGGAGGTGTCCATCAGTCTCGTCGTAGATAATGCCGATACCGAGAACGCGGTGAAGTCGTTACATCAATTGATTGTGAGCTAACCGTCATTGCGAGGAGGGCGTAGCCCGACGACAGTTGCACTTGCGTGCTGGTGCAAGTGAGCAATCCCTACCACAATGAGGAAGATTGCCTTGAGTGGAAGAACACCGCCCTCGCACTGACGAAACAAACCCATAGGAGAAATTATCATGTCATCATCCCAAATCCCCGTAGCCGTGCTCGGCGCGACTGGTTCTGTCGGACAGCGTTTCATTTCCTTGCTGGATAATCATCCGTGGTTCAAGGTGGTTGCGCTTGCCGCGTCAGATCGTTCAGCCGGGCTGAAATATTCACAAGCAGCACGCTGGGTGCTCGATGTTCCCATGCCGGAGTTTGCCAGGGATATGGTCATTGTCCCTGCAAGCACGGATGCCGTGCAGGCAAAAATTGTTTTTTCTGCGTTGCATACAGAAATCGCCAATGAACTGGAACCACAATTCGCCAATGCGGGCGCGGCAGTGTGTTCGAATGCATCCTCCTATCGACGCGGTGAAGATGTGCCGTTGTTGCTCCCGGAAATCAACGCGGATCATATCCATCTCGTCAAACAGCAGCGCCAGAACAAAGGTTGGAGTGGTTGCATTGTCACCAATCCCAATTGCACCAGTACGGGACTCACCATTGCACTCAAAGTGCTTGACAACGCCTTTGGCGTGAAGAAGGTATTTGCTGTTTCTTTACAGGCGCTTTCAGGCGCAGGCTATCCCGGTGTCCCTTCGCTCGACATCATGGACAATATCATCCCGAATGTTGCCAACGGTGGCGAAGAGGAAAAGGTGGAATGGGAACCGCGTAAGATGCTCGGCAAGTTGAATGAGAATAAAATTGATCTGGCAGATATCACATTCAGTGTGCACACCAATCGAGTCGCTGTGATCGATGGTCACACGATTTGTGCAAGCGTGCAGCTGGAAAAATCCGTCGAGCCGGAAGCTGCGATCCAAGCCCTGCGTGAGTACGTCGCGCCGCGATCAGCGAGGGAACTGCCGTCGAGTCCTCGACCAGTGATCGAGGTCCGGGATGAAGCGGATCGTCCTCAGCCGCGACTCGACCGAATGGCAGGCAAAGGCATGACGACCGTGGTCGGCCGCGTGCGCCGCGATCCCATCCTGGATCTTAAATTTGTTGTGCTTTCACACAATACGATCCGCGGCGCAGCGGGTGCGTCGATCTATAATGCAGAGTTGTTGGTGAACGAAGGTTTATTATAGGAGTACCCGCATGGGTATTGACATAAATCAAGTCACTGTGATATAAACCGCCGCTAATAACAAT
>CAZVXJ010000357.1:0-3236 GCA_964631675.1 uncultured Alphaproteobacteria bacterium | reverse complement strand
CCCGTGCAAATGTGGGCCTTGACCCAATCCTTGCCCGAACGCTCGGAGCCGTACTTTTCATCGTGCCACTTCACGAACTTGCTGACACTGAAGCCCGTGCTGTCCACGGCAAAGTCGGTTTCGATGGCCGCGAGCGGCAGGGCCGTTTGAGCGACCAATGCCTGAAGAGTAGCGGTCAGGTCGGCATCGCAAATGAAAGCCGATACTTTGGCTGGGTGGATCGGTCGAGACAGGTAGCCGTCCGCATGCGCTTCGTCCATGTCGCAGTTCCATCGTCGCTGTGACATGCCGCCGTAGACCTTGTAGCAGCATGCGAAAACGCGGTCGGAGATGGGAATCGGTTTGGTTCCAGGTTTGGTCGAATCGCGCTCCGGTTCAGGAATAGTTCGGCAGATGTCCGCCAACAGTACCTGCAAGCGGTGTTTCTCGGTCATCTGGGCTTCGTTGTAAGCGGGCCAATTCTGTGTGTACGTCTTCTTTTCTGTGAAGGTGATGGTTCGCGTTTCCGTCACCGTGCCGTCGCTCGCTTGTTCGCGCTTCACGGTGAACTCGACTGCAAACAGATGTTTGCACTTGAAGCCGGTTTCTTGGTGATCGGGACAAGTGCAAGTCGCCCGAATAGGATCGACAACATACTTCTTATCTCCGCCACCTTGCGATGGAACAACCCATCGCCCGTCCAGTTGGACGAGTTTGATCGTTGCTGCGATGATCAGGCCGCGTTGTTCTCTTGTTTCCATTGAGTATCTCCAATTGATTGTCTATTTAGTATAGACAATCAATTCTTGGATGTCAATGGATTATTGACATTTTCTGAGATTGGCTTCAGTCATCGCCTATTTCTTGCGGCCATCGATCATCGGCACACCTAGTTGTGCGAAGATCGGTAGGGATCGCTGAAACTCCTTCGCGCCGTACTTGCGCTTGACGTATTCGGGGAAGTGAATCGTCCAGTATTCGCTATGCAGCCATTCCTTGAAATACTCCAGTTCTTGCATCGGGTATGACCAGGGGCGGACGGTCCCGCGCGGGTCGCCCTTGGGGAATGTGTAGTCGTATGGCAAGCGGCGACCGGCCCACGGCTTGTCTGATCGGTAGATGGACCAGTGACGACCGATAGATCCGTCGAGCAGGTCGTATTGCTGCATCTCCAAGTTGGCTGGTCCGAAGATGTGTTCCGCACCGATCAGGATTTCGGCTCCTTCAACGAAGACACACCAGTAGCCTGACCGAAGTGCGCGACGGACGTGCATTACCCAAACGACACGCGACGTGTATGGTTTAAGAGTGATCTTGAAGTCGTATTCTTCCGGCGGCGGGTAGATACCATGTTTGCGGATGCTCGGTAGAACTTCACCGAAGACCCATTTCTGGAACCTTTTTGCTTCCGGTTTTCTCGATTTTGTCAGTATCAACCTGTATAGTCCAGGCTCGTAAACCGTTAGCAGTTTTTGTCTTCCGGCAATGGTATACACATTCCGTATACCCTTTTCGTCCTCATCGAAATCCGCGAGCGCCCGGCTGACGTTGTCGATGTCAAGAATATTGCACACATCCGCCGCGACCCATTCGGGTTTGTCGGCAGTACCGACGAATCGAACCTTCTGGCTCTCGAAGGTTAGGTTGAGCGGTGCAGGAGACAGGACAGAGGGCGGATTAATAGTGGACATTTTTTCACATTCTCCGACGAACGGGTTTGACGTTTCTGCTCCCTGTTGTACAATACATACAACTCGTTGTCAAGTGAATACAACACCCTCTCCACCAAAGGAACTATGCGATGAGCCATGCGTTCGGAAAGCAACTGAAAAAACTGAGGACAGAAAGGGGAATCACGCTGCGTGAGTTCTGCGCATCGCACGGCTTTGACCCCGGAAATTACAGTCGCCTTGAAAGAGGTCTGTTCCCGCCTCCGTCGAAACACGAATTACTGGAACGCTATGCAGCCGCCTTGGGACTGCATCGTGGATCAGATGACTGGCTGGAGTTCTTCGACCTCGCTGCGGCGAGCAGAGGAGAGATTCCACAAGACCTGCTCTCTGACGATGACATCGTCGAGAAACTGCCTATCGTGTTTCGCACACTTCGTGGTTCCCCTGTCCCCTTAGACAAACTAGACGATCTGGTGGAAAAGATTCGGAGAACGTGAGGATGAAAATCTCTGTCCCCTATTTGCCCTACGAACGCCTACGAGAAATTGCTGACGAATTTCTCAATGAACACCACGAATCAGGATCTTTGCCTGTCCCAATTGAGCATATCATTGAGATTGATCTCAAACTCGACATCGTACCGATGCCGGGTCTATTCAATGAGTTTGACGTGGATGCGTTCATCACAAACGATCTTTCCGAGATCCGGGTAGATCAGTTTATCCAACAGAAGCAACTCAATCGTTATCGCTTTAGCCTTTCCCATGAGCTTTCCCATTTGCTCATTCACAGAGATGTTTTTGCGTCTCTGAAGTTCTCGTCGATTGCAGAATGGAAGACCGCGATGCGTTCGATCCCAGACGATGAATATGGCTGGATCGAATGGCAGGCGTATGCTCTGGCCGGGCTAATCTTGGTTCCGTCGCAACCGCTGGCCGATATGTTCGCGGACAAGATAGAAGAGGCTCGGAAGGCCGGAATCAACCTGAAGGATATTGACAGCCCGTTGCGAAAGGTCATCACGAGTAACATCGGAAAGCATTTTGAAGTTTCATCCGAAGTGATCAAGCGGCGTATGGAAAAGGATAGTCTTTGGAAATAAGCGGTTGACAGTAACGTCTATAGAGAATAGACTTCGTTAATGTCAACGGACCACGATCAAGATTTGACAATGACCTACATTCGCACCCAATTTGAGGCGTCCGGTTTGACACTTCACGAGTTGGGTTTGCGAATGGGTTATCCTCCCGAAACGGCTCGCAAATCGGCTTGGCAATTCATTAAAAAGACTGACGACCCAAGAGTCAGCATGTTGCGGAAGTTTGCCCGCGCCCTCGATATTCCAATTGAAGAATTGATCGCGGAGAAGAAAGACAAGTCCAAGTAACCGCAACGCATTCGTCTGCAATGCAACGCATTCTACCTTTTTGAGTTGAATGCGTTGCAAAGCCCACTCGTTGGGACAAAGCCCGTAAAATTGTAATGGCTCCCTAATGTCGGACCCCAGACTATTGTGAGGTCACCAATGATCCGCGCTCTTATCCCATATTTCGCAATTGTGCTGATGGTAAGCAATTGCGCCTT
>CAZVXJ010000356.1:0-3254 GCA_964631675.1 uncultured Alphaproteobacteria bacterium | reverse complement strand
GTGATCGGCAAGACTTGGCAGAGCATTGGGGTCTGCGTCGTCCAAGGTGTGCTGGGCACGAACAGGTCCTCGTGATTCCGTCTTAAATGAGAAAGAACTTTCCGCGCTAAGTAGAGAAATTAGAAATACCAGCGGCAGAATAGTTGAAACGAAGCGTTTCATGACCGCCTCCACACTACTACAATGTTTGAATTAAGTCAAATCGATCGCTCCGCTCAATTCGCCAGAGCGAATGTGCATGAAAGTCTGCAGGTTCATCCCTTCACACTTCCTAAAGTTAATCCCGAAATCAACCACTTTGACAAATACAAGAATAGCGCAATCACCGGAATGCTAACCACTATAGACCCGGCCGCATAGAGTCCCCATTCCGTCGCCATCGTGGACTCAAATTGCTTCAAGCCGAGAGGCACGGTGTAAAGGTCCTGTGTCAGAAGCACCTGCGCGGCCACAATGTACTCACTCCATGCCGTGAGAAACGAAAACAGCGCAGTGATTACCAGCGCGGGGGCGGCCAATGGCAGAATGATCGTGTAGAAAGTTCGAACTCGCGACGCGCCGTCCATCAATGCCGCCTCTTCGAGTTCGCGTGGAATCGTATCATAGTATCCCTTCATCTGCCAAATCGTAAATGGCAGCGCGGTGGCCGAGTAAATTGCAATCAGCCCGAGATACGAGTTGATAAGCTGAAGTTTCGCCAACATCAGAAACATCGGCAGCAGCAGCATCGTTGCCGGAAACATCTGCGTGATCAAAAGCAATGTCATGCCTGCGCGTGAACCGGGAAACTTGAATCGCGAGAATGCATAGCCCGCCGTGGAGGCCAACGCGGTTGCCAACACGGTCACACAGAGCGCGACGAACGTGCTGTTGAACATCCAGCGCGCGAACGGCCTGTCCCGGAAGAGCGAGATGTAACTCTCTGTGGTCGCGCCATCCGGAATCAGCGACAGTGACGTGGACAGCAGCCGGTCTCCGGGACGCAGCGAAATCGTCACCACTGTCAGAATCGGATAGAGGGTTAACGCAGTAAAAGCAGCCAGCACGAGAAACAGGACTATTTTCTTCATGCTGCCTCCGTTCTGCGCGATCTGCGCAGAATGAGCATCGAGAATCCCAGCAATAGGAGGAAGATCAAGACGGATGCCGCCGCTGCGTAGCCATAACGATAAAGATTGAAGGCCGCACGATAGACATAAGACACGAGAATGTGAGTGGAATCCGCAGGCTGGCCGCCGTTTGACACCAGCCACACAATATCCACTTTGTTAAACGTCCAAACAAGACCTAAGATTATCGCAGGCATCATCACCGGTTTCAGCGCTGGCAGCGTGATATGACGGAACCGGTGCCATGCGTTTGCGCCGTCCATGCGCGCAGCCTCGTAAAGCTCTACAGGAATACTCTGCAATCCGCCCAGTGCCACGGTCATCATAAACGGAAATCCAAGCCACACATTTGTGACAATGCACGCTGCGAATGTGCCCACCGGATCATTCAGCCACTGCACCGGAGTCTGTGCAAAAACTTTCGTCCAAATCAGATTGACTGCGCCATATTGGTAATTGAACAGGCTTCGCCATGTCAATGCTGTGACCACCGGCGGCACGGCCCACGGCAGTATCAGCAGCGTGCGAAACAGGGCGCGGCCCGGGACTTTTTCGTGCAGCATCAGCGCCAGCGCAACACCGATTGTCACGTGAAAGAACACATTCACGACCGTCCAGACGATCGTCTTTCCGAACACGCGCAGCATTTCCGGCTCACTGAGCACTTTCCCGTACTGCTTCAAACCCACAATCCGCCAATCCTGGATGTGCAGCAGACTCATGTTCGAGAAGGAGAGCATGAGGTTGTAGGCGAAAGGCCATACGACCACCAGGCCGATGACGATCATCGCCGGAAGCGCGAACGACATGCCTATGCGTCTGTCGTTACTCATCTCTGCTCACTCATACATCTCCCTGATTTTTGTCTCCGCGAGTGCTTGTGCTTCTCGCGCGGCCTCGGCGGGGGAATACACACCGTTCAGTGCATTTTGATAGGCCGGACGCAGCGCATCCCAGACGGCTCGAAGTTCGGGAACTATCGGCATCGCTTTTCCAACTTCAAGCTGCGCGAGGCTCTCTGCCATGTTTGGCCGCGAGAGAAATGTAGAATCCGCGCGCAGTACGAGTGACGAAGGGATGATGCCGGTCGCGTCAACGAACATCAGCTGCACGGAATCCGAGATCAAATACTCAAGCAGCGGGATGGTAGCTGCGAGTTCCCTGCCTTTCGTGTTTGCGCAGATGGAGTATCCCAGCGGCGAGACCATTGGCGCTGGCCACTTGCCGGTTGACGTAATCTTGGGAATGCGTGCAAGTCCGTAGTCTATTCCGGCTTTTGCATAGCCCGCCCACGCCCACGGGCCGTTGATGATCATCGCTGCGCGCCCTTCCTTAAACATCGCATCGGCCGTGTTGTAATCCACATCGGGCGGCACTATTTTGTGCTCGTCTCGAAGTGACTTCACAAAGCGAAACGCATTCGCTGCAGAACCTGTGTTTAGGGACGGTTTGCCTTCGCCGTCGAGCACCCAGCCGCCATAGCCTGAAAGCCAAGGTATGAAAAAGAACGGTTCGGTAAAATTCCAGACGAGCGCCCACTGGTCGGTATTGCCGTCGCCGTCTGTGTCTTTTGTCAACTCCTTGCCCACCAGAATCAGTTCGGCTGTGGATTCCGGCGGCTTTGCGACGAGCTGCTTGTTGTAAACCAACGTCAGATGATTGCCCACTCGATCAGCAAGTTGATAAGTGTGTCCCTTAAACTTGACCAGTGCGCGGTCATCCAGTTCAAGCGAGCGGGAACGGGTTATCGCATCATCAAGCGGGCGAACGAAACCCATTGTGGCAAATGGCCCGACTTGATCAGACGGCCCAAAAATCAGATCCGGACCCAGACCCGCGAGTGCGGCCGCCTGAAACCCTGAGCGAAGCTCTTCCGTTTCTTTGTAAATCACGCTTACTTCAAGCGAGTCGTGTGCAAGATCATACGCAGACACGGCCTGCTCAAGCACCGCGCGATCCTCCGGCTGCATCTGGTGCCAAATCTGTAAACGAACGATGCCGTCGTCCTTTTTGCATGACGAGATAAGAAGGGATAGAGCGCATATCCATGCGGCGCTACGGACGCAACCCAAAAGTATCCCTTCTCACTATGGTTACCCCGCTTTCTCCACTGACCGTAAACGCGCGATTGGCGTGCGCAAACTC
>CAZVXJ010000355.1:0-3281 GCA_964631675.1 uncultured Alphaproteobacteria bacterium | reverse complement strand
TACGAGCCGAGTCGCAGCGCCGGCACGGATGAATTGGTATTCAGCAAGTTCTCTGATCGATTGGATGCCATGGTCAGGTCGTATCCGGAGGCAGATTGGGATGCTGCGCTGGGCGCTGTGGACGAATCGGTTCGCAGGCTTTCCCGATCGTTCAATTCAGAATCCGTGATGTACTCGCTCGCCCTGGGTCTGCATCGACACATGGGACGGCGGGCCACACAGAAGAACAAACACTCAGATTTAAAGTAATGAACCAAGTACTTGAGATAGAATACAAGGGCCGACGAAAAGAATTTGCAGCCAATCCGCTTCAATTTCCGTTTAACCTAGGCGATGCCGCGATTGTGGAAGTTGAGCGTGGATTGGATTTAGGCAAGATTTCACACATCGGATGGCGACCTGGGATGGAAAGCCTATCGGTTCCTGCCGATCGGGTGCTGAGGCGGGCAGTCCATTCGGACTTACGAATCCTCGATCAGAATCGCGAACGCGAACTCGAGTGCAAGCGCGCCGCAAGAAAGAAAGTCGCAGAGCACCATCTTGACATGAAATTGGTGGACGTAGAAATGCAGTGGGACGGCAGGAAGATGATATTCTACTTCACTGCGGAGGGCCGGGTCGACTTCCGCGACCTCGTGAAGGACCTTGCTCAGTCTTTTCGCACGCGAATCGACCTGCGACAGATTGGTGCGCGCGATGAAACCAAGCGTGCCGGAGGTTACGGTGTATGCGGCCGGCCACTTTGCTGCGCAACATTCCTGAGCGAGTTCAAGCCGATTACCACTCAAATGCCTCGAGATCAGTTCTTACCACTGAACCCTTCGAAGCTCTCAGGAGTTTGCGGACGGCTGAAATGCTGTCTACGGTACGAATTGGACGTCTATCGCGAGTTTCAGCGGCAGTGTCCCAAAGTAGGGCACCCGGTCAAGGATGACGCGAAGGGCGAGGGAGCCATTGACAAGCTTGATGTAGTGAGAGAACAAATTCAAGTCCGATATGGCTCCGGTGACACGGACAAGTACTCCCCCAAAGAATTCGTCGCCATATCGAATTGGCGTCCTGAGATGCCTAAGAATGAGTGCATCTGCACTTGCGGAAAGAAGCCTGCTGCTGGTGTGTCTTCAATTGCGACGTCATTGCCCCTGGCAGAAACGGGAGCCCGGGAACCTGCCGCGCCTCAGAGTGGCGAGCGCATAACTTTGCTCGCCGGCGGTGGGGTTGGGATGGCTGCGCGAGACGGAACCGGCGACGTCCACTACGGGGCATCGCTTGACGCCCCGATGGCCTCAAAACCAAAGAAGAAGCGGCGAAGGAAGAGGAAATCAAAGCCCGGCGGCGGAGTCGCCGGTCCCGGAGCTGCGCCCCCAGCATCGACGGGGGCAAGTGATGAGTCGGACGACGGCGATGAGGGAGATGAATGAGATGAGCAGATTCTACGTAACAACTCCGATTTACTATGTAAATTCAGAACCGCACATTGGAACGGCGTATACGACTGTTTTGGCCGATACTCTCGCGCGATATCACATGCTGTTGGGTGAAGACGCCTTTTTTCTGACAGGCACGGACGAACACGGTGAGAAGATCGCCAAGGCGGCAGCCGCGGGAGGAGTCACGCCGCAAGAGTGGGTTGACCGAGTAAGCAAAAATTTTCGCGAATTATGGCCGACTCTTCACATTGTACCGAACCGCTTTATTCGCACAACAGATCCTGAACATGTCAAAGTTGTACAGACAATACTCCAGCAAGTCTACGACAATGGCGACATCTATTTCGGCGAGTATGTTGGGTACTACTGCATTGGTTGCGAGCGTTTTCTAACCGAGAAAGATCTCGTTGATGGCAAGTGTCCCGACCACGGAACCGTCCCGGAACACTATTCAGAGAAGAACTATTTCTTTCGGATGAGCAAATATCAGCAGTGGCTGATTGATCATATTGAGAAGAATCCTGAATTCATCACCCCAGAGCGCTATCGAAATGAAATTCTGAGTTTTCTCCGCGGTGAACCGCTCGAAGACCTGTGCATTTCCCGCCCCAAGTCAAGATTATCGTGGGGAATTCAGATACCATTTGCGCCGGACTATGTAACCTATGTGTGGTTCGATGCGCTTTTGAATTATCTTACGGGGATCGGATGGGATCAGAATCCGGACTGGACATCCCTCTGGTCTGGAGTACATCACATTGTGGGGAAAGATATTCAGAAGCCTCATGCAGTCTATTGGCCGCTGATGCTGCGAGCTGCCGGCCTTGAACCATTTCAGAGTCTGCATGTGCACGGCTGGTGGACATTCAAAGGTTCAAAGATTTCAAAGTCGTCAGGCGCACCCCCATCGGTTGTACCACTTGCAAAGGCGCTTGGAACTGACGCCGTGCGCTATTTCTTGATTCGTGACATGGTTTTTGGTCTCGATGCCAATTTTAGCGTTGAGATGATGGTACAACGGATCAACAGCGATTTGGCGAATGATTTTGGAAATCTCCTATCACGTATTTCCAAACTCGTCAGCGAGCACTTTGACGGGAGGATACCTCCAATCGAGCGGACGCAGAGCGATCTGCCAGAGCGTGCCCGTAAGTTGACCGAGCAAGTCCCGTCACTGGTGATGGAATTCAAACTCCATGCCCTGGTTGAAGAAACGATGCAGCTTGTTCGCGCCACAAATCGCTACTTTGAGGCTTCTGCTCCGTGGGCCCTGGCTAAGACTGACAAGAATCGCTGCGGAGAAGTACTCTACGAGTGCGCAGAGGCGCTGCGAATTGCCGCCGTAGTCCTCTCTCCGGTGATGCCTGAACGTACGGCACACTTGTTCGCTCGGATGGGTGAACCTGTTGAAAACTACTCCATCAAATCAACGTGCGTCTGGGGACGGCTGCGTACCGGTGCCAAGCTTGTTCACGGAGATCCGCTGTTCCCCCGAATTGATGAGAAACAGCTTCCTACGATTTTACCCGAATTTTTTGATTCGGCGACTCTGCCTGTCGCAGCATCGAGTCAACCTCAAACCGTTGTGGATCTGATTGAGATACAGGATTTCAGCAAAGTCCAATTGCGTGTTGCCAACGTGCTCGCCGCAGAACCAGTTCAAGGCACGGAGAAGCTTTTGAAACTCCAGATTGAAGTAAGTGGTGAGCCGCGTCAGATAATTGCTGGTATAGCACAATTCTACAAGGCTGAGTCCATGGTGGGCCGTCAAATCGTCATAGTCTACAACCTCAAGCCTGCGAGATTGCGCGGCGAGATGTCCGAGGGCATGTTACTTGCTGCAAAGAAAGA
>CAZVXJ010000354.1:0-3287 GCA_964631675.1 uncultured Alphaproteobacteria bacterium | reverse complement strand
TGATCCACCAGCCTGAACAGGTCAATGTGGGCATTTGGGCATTCATTGTCATGGGTGTTTCAATGGTCGTTGAGGGTTGGAGGTCGCTTGCAATGATTCGTGCCGCACGAGCGACGCGAAGCGAAGCGCTTGCGGCCAGTTCAACACATTTTCTCACGGATTTCCTGGATTCGTTCGTTGTGGTGTTTGGGCTAATCATGACTTCTGTAGGCTATCCTGCAGCGGATAATATTGCAGCCCTTTTTGTGGCCGCAGTGGTGCTTTTTCTGAGTATCAAGCTGGGGCGGGATGTGTTTCATTCGCTGACGGACAGGGCGCCGGACGGGATGATAGAGGAAATCGAGAGTATTGTGCTCGGTGTCGAGCAAGTCATGGGTGTACACGATGTTCGCGTTCGCAGGGCTGGCGCTCAGTTGTTTACCGAGATGCATGTCGAGATGGACGAAGAATTGCCTCTGGGAGTGACCCACATGATCCTGGACAACGTTGAACAAGCCTTGATTGTCAGGTTCCCGGGTATGCATGTCGTCACCCATCCGGAACCGGTGCATGCAGGCGTTGCTGACATCTAGATTCTTTCTTGCTTTTTCCGGGCTCCTTTCAATTTTTTCCGCTTGTTTCCATTTGTCCTGTGGTTGCACGGCTTTGTCGAAAGTTTCTCGTCACACTAACTCACTGATACACGAAGCAAGTCCTTATCTGCTTCAACATGCCCACAACCCGGTGGATTGGATGCCGTGGTCAGAAACGGCATTTGAAAAGGCCCGCGCAGAAGGCAAGCCTGTTTTTCTATCAGTCGGATATTCATCATGTCATTGGTGTCATGTGATGGAGCGAGAGAGTTTTGAGGATGATAGAATCGCCGAGTACTTGAACGCTCATTTCATCTCCGTGAAAGTTGATCGCGAAGAACGGCCGGATATTGATCATCACTATATGCAGGCCGTTCATTCCATGAGCGGGCGTGGCGGATGGCCGATGTCCGTCTTTCTGACCAGTGACAAGAAGCCATTCTATGCGGGTACCTATTGGCCGCCACGTGCAATGCTGGGAAGGCCGGGATTTCCGGATGTTCTGCAATCGGTTGTACGGGCATGGCAAGACAATCGTCCGGAAATATTGTCATCAGCCGACGAAATTCACGTTGCACTCAGGGAGTCGGTAGTTCTTGGAGGGTCGAGCGGAGAGATTTCGAAGCAACTGCTGGAAGGAGCTTTGAAATCGGCGTCTGAACGGTTTGATTCCATCCACGGTGGATTCGGACAGGCTCCCAAGTTTCCGCACGCGATGGAACTTTCGTTGCTGCTGAGAATCGCAGCACGTACCGGGAGCGAAGAGGCCCTTCGTGTGGCTGAGTATTCGCTGAGAAAAATGGCGGCCGGAGGAATCTATGACCATCTCGGCGGTGGGTTCCACCGTTATTCGACCGATGTGCGCTGGCTGGTTCCCCATTTCGAGAAGATGCTCTATGACAATGCTCTGTTGGTACCGTGCTATATGGATGCTTGGCGGCTTACCGGCGACGATGAGTTCCTGAATGTCGCGACTGGGACGCTGGATTGGGCGATTCGCGAAATGGAGATTGCCGAGGGCGGATTCTCTTCCTCACTCGATGCAGACAGCGAAGGCGAAGAGGGCAAATACTATGCTTGGAGCCGTGCCGAGATCAATGCCGCACTCGAACCACGGCTGGCTGAACTGTTCATAAGAGTCTATGATGTCAGCGAAACCGGAAACTTTGAGCATGGTAAGTCGGTACTGAACCTGCCTCTGACCTACTCTGAATGGTCCCGTCGACTGGACATTTCCGTAGACACGCTGACAGCTTTGTTGTCTGACGCAAGGGCACAGTTGCTCAATTCACGCGAGTTACGAATTCGACCGGCCCGTGATGACAAAGTGCTCGCGGACTGGAACGGACTGATAATTTCAGCATTGGCGCGGGGATATGAAGCCACCGGTGATGAACAGTATCTGAGAAGTGCACAGCGCGCCGCAGATCGAGTTCTCACCCACTTTGAACGTACAGGAATCATGCCCCATTCAATGCTTGGTGAAAGAGTGCAGGAATCTCAGCTGCTGCTCGACTTTGCCGCATTCAGCGGGGGCCTGCTTGATCTATTTCAGTGTGACGGCGATGCCCGTTGGTTGAATGGTAGTGTTACATTGGCACGAATGCTCGACTCGGTGTTTTCAACAGGAACCGGCCTTTACAAGCTTGCTGCCGAGGGCGTCGGGGACGCCATCCCAGTTGATCCTTATGACAACGCTTTGCCGTCAGGAATCGCGCTTGCCGGAAATCTTCATGCGCGCCTTTTTTACATGACCGGAGACGAGTGGTATCGTGAGCGAGCGCTCGATCAGGTGAACCGGCTGGCCGATTTCATGGCGCGCGCACCCGCAGCATTTTCGCAGAGTATGGTTACTGTCGATTTGCTATTGAATCCTCCCACGCAAGTCGTGCTGATTGGCGACCGGGACCATATTCTCTGGAGTGCTCTGCAACGCCATCGCAGGTCGGAGTGCCTCGTCGTTTGGGTTCCAGAGTTTTCCAAGTCGACTTCTGAAGGGCTTTCGCCGATTCAGAAGTTGTTGGACGGCAAGGCAGCAATTGCGGGCGCGCCAACTGCATATCTCTGCCGTGATTTTGTGTGTGACCTTCCGGTCACCAAACCGAGTGAACTGGTTGCGAGTCTCACCCAACCTGAAACCGCAGAATCTCGTCCGTGAGCAGCGAGCTTACCCGTGCTCACGACTTCCGAGTTCAATTTCAAGATACATCCGGAAGCGGCGCCAGAGCCGCAGTGCTGGAAACCGGTCACGGAACGCTTGAAACTCCATGCTTTTTTCCTGTTGGAACGGCAGGAACCGTCAAGACTCTCGACCCTGATGAGTTGATTGCTGCCAAGGTGCAGGGAGTGTTGGCCAATAGTTATCACTTGTACCTGCGGCCCGGTCTCGAGACTTTACGTCGCGCAGGCGGACTGCACAAGTTCATGCGGTGGTCGCGTCCGATCTTGACCGACTCGGGTGGATACCAGGTGTTTTCACTGGCTTCGTTAAGGAAAGTTCGAGAAGACGGTGTGGAGTTCCAGTCCCACCTGGATGGAAGTTATCATCTCTTCACACCTGAAAAGGTTGTCGAGATTCAGCGTGCGATTGGCAGTGATCTGACGATGGTGTTGGACTTGTGTCCACCCTATCCGTGCTCACACGCGCAGGCGAAGCAGTGGCATGAGCTGACTTCACGATGGGCAGCGCGCGCCAAAGAGGCGCATGAGTCTTCG
>CAZVXJ010000353.1:0-3292 GCA_964631675.1 uncultured Alphaproteobacteria bacterium | reverse complement strand
ACGAGCTCATCAATCCCATCCTCGTCAATATCCGAATGGAAGGCATTGACCGGGATCTCATAGAGTCCTCCTGCCCAGCGCGCGGCTTCGGCATACACTCCGGCATTTTTGATGTGTGCCGAATATCGGTGCTGCCAGCCGCTGATCGGACCGCCCATGTAGTCGTGCCACGCGGTCTCGTGCAAGTTCGTCATGAGCACGTACCACGCGCTCTCGGAGAGACTGTTATTCGGCGCGTTCAAGATACGATTGTAGACGCTTGTCCAAACCTGGCCGTAGTTCCACGGCGTCGGCGAGTGCTGATCGGAGAGCGAAGCCGTACCGGCCCAGTTCCCGTACCACGAATTGTTGGTGCCGCCGTAGCCTTGATCGCCGCCGATAAGTCCGTAAGTTCCGTTGCCGACATTTATTCCCCAGCCATTGAAGTCCGGATTGTCAAGCGCGCTGTCCAGTTTCCATACACCGACAGCAGGATAATTATCGGCGGCCCAGTTTACGACCTGCGAGTAGTTTTCCAAACAATCGGGACAATTGAAATCGGCCATTTCCGCCGCAGCTTCCCAGTCTGTACCGTAGACAATGATTCCGAATTGACCTGTACTCTGAATCTGCGCGATGGCGGCGCCGGGATTGTAATGACAGTTGCCGGTAAACTCCCCGTCAATCGGAATGACACGCAATGTAACACCGCTGTTATTATTCATCCAGTGTATCTTGCGGTCGCTTTGCCCGGAGACGTGCGGCCAGTCATCGAGAATCACTGCATCCACACCGTGCTGCTGCCAGTTATCACCGAGCCACAAATCCTGTAAGTTCCCATTCGGATAGCAGCAACCCGCCAGCCACACGCGCTCCGGAATCCAGGCCACACGTGTATTGTAGTTGTACTTTGCCTGGATGAGATCCTGCTCGATATTCACCGCCCAATTATTCATATTGTCGTAGACAAACGGCATGATATGCTGAGCGTAGGCAGAAGTAAGCATCGCCACCCAGCCTTCAGCAATGCCGTCCCGCAGCCATTGATTAAATGATGGGTCGTACCACTCTGCTGCAGTAATCAGTGTGCCCGACATGTGAAAATTCCCGGGCGCGCTGCGTGCTTGATGCAATTCGAGAATCTCATCGAAACCCTCTGTCGTGCTGCCACCATCGCCGCGAAACACACTCGTATACGTCAGGCCTTGATTGCCGTGATGAACGAACGCGCAATTGCCCGTCTCGTTGTCGAGCGAGCGGCGGCCGCTTTCAGAAAAAGAAATGTGGTCGAGGGCTTCGATTGCAGTGGGTGCGTAAGAATCAATTGTGAGATGGTTAAGTCCGCTCCAGCCTGGCGGAGTCGAGATGGCAAGCTCGAATACACCACGATACTGCTCGAATCTGCACGCGTAATTCGACTCGCCTGACGACCGCACCCACACTTCGGCGCCCTTCGAGTCGAACAGCTGCCAACTTAGTGAACTGGAGTTCCATGCCTCGCGTAACGTCGTTCTGATCCGGATTGTATTGCCGTCTTCCCGGAAGAAGACATTGCAAATGTCTGCCTGCCCGGGCTGAACTTCGTTGATCTCATCGCGTACAATCCAGTCCGCAAGCGTCCACTCTGCTGCCGCAAACGTCAGTTCTGCGCCGATCAGCACGATCAAAATTGTTATGAGTCGCTTCATCTCATTCATCCTGTCAATATACTACGAAATTCACTCTCTCTGCAAGCACACTCGCGGGTCAGCTATCCATTATTTCAAAAGCAGCAGCTTCGTGGTAATCAAATGTTCATTTGCGGACAGACACGCGAAGTAAAGACCCGACGCGGAGTTGCTTCCATCCCAGCGAACCGAATGAGCGCCCGCTGACAGCCGTTCGTTTAGAAGTGTTTCGACCTTTTGACCCAGGAGATTGTATACTTCCATTCTCACGAGCGCGGTCACTGGGAGATCGAATGACAGGGTTGTGGAAGGATTGAACGGATTAGGAAAGCATGGATGCATCGTAACTTGCTGCGGCAAGGCCGATGCATGCGGTGACCAGGTATCTGAAACATCGATTGTGTCGAGTGCGAACAAACTTGCGCTCAGGAGGTCGCGCGCCTGTTCGTACGGGAGGAAGTAGAGCGGAAAGGCAATAACCACGAAATGGCTGGTGTAGACGGCGCAGGGTTGATTAGCCATACCAGAGCTGTCGCTTGCCAGCACTTGCGTACGATAGAGCGGATGAGTATTGCCGCGGGGCCAAAACACATCAACCTCTGGCAGATACTCATAGTAAGATGACCCGAAGTGCAGCGAGTCCAGAGCCGCCTCATCCACCGTGACTTCAGGGAAACCGGGGATATCGGGAGTGGCACCGATGAACTGCATTCCAGGATTCGCGGAAGACCAATTGGATGCATGAACAGAGTCAAACTGCATGGGTACCAATCCAACAGGCGATCCAGTATGGCGTCCCGCCGGCAATATCTGATTTCCTGCCATGAAGCGTCTGGCAATCCTGAGGATTTTTCCGCCGGCCTCGATGAAACGTCGAAACGTCTCTTCACGGCTTCCCCCGGCACCTGAGGAGGATCGATTCTCACTAATCCACAAGACTCGGTCATAATGCGAGAGACTGTCCATGTTGCCGCAGGTTTGCCCTGCACAATAGTCATAATCTTCGCCGAGCTCGTTCAATATCTGCAGATACCGCGCGGCGATTTCATCAGCGGAAACTCCTCCTTGGCTGGGCGGCCGCTGAGTGTACTCATCATAGACAAACAATCGTCGTCCTGGGGCCCAAGGTGTGGCCACGGCGGGATTACTCCAGAATCCGGTAATGTTGTCCGAGTTCGTGGCTGCAACACGGTACTCATATTCATGACCGGGAGCGGCGGACGTATCAGTCAGGGTCGTATCGGTCAACACAAACTGTTCGCTGTCTAAGTATGCGGGCCAGACTTGTTCTCGAAGCAGTCTATATCCGGTAACATTAGGTTCGGGCGCGGGCTGCCAGGATACCAAAATGTCTCCATCCCGATTGAGAGCCGTAAGGCCATGAATAGGATTCGGGGCGTCTACGCGGACCAATAACTGGGCTGGTAAACTCGCGACGGTGTCCGAGTCGAGCGACGCGACTTCAAAAAGCCAGTCCTCGCCGTTGACAAGTCCGGATAGGACTGCACTCGTGTCCGTCCGTATTCCACCAAAAACGACATGATTACCCTGTCCCGCCTCGTCAGTTCCGGTCAAGCTGTAGCCTATTACCGAGTCGAATAACGGCGAATTCCAACCCAACGTCACTGTGTTCGGTGCGTTCATAA
>CAZVXJ010000352.1:0-3298 GCA_964631675.1 uncultured Alphaproteobacteria bacterium | reverse complement strand
GCCCCGGATAGGTCAGTCCATTTGGATCGCATACGATTTCTGACGCATTCCCACAGGACAAGTGCTCCGGAACCATTGAAACACAAGTGTCCGGTTCAAGCGTGCCGCAAGTGTCACATTCACCAAAAATGCTCAGATCCCACCATCCCAGGTCGTCTACCGGAAGATGAAGATAGACTCCGTCCCTATAAAGCCATTGATCACAAACTGGAACACTGTCTGGTTCCATGGCAGCACGCGAGAACAGAAAGCTCGCCGGTGGATCGGACAAGTCTGCCTCTGAAATTGACGCTCCAATCCAGAACGACTCTGGAATGCAACAATTCAATAGACCAAAATCAACCGTGATGTTTTGAAGCGTTCCTGCACCACTTGAAGAGCGCGTGAGTACAACCGCCGTCGAACACAAAACTCCCATGGGTGCTGTGCACAGGTCGGTCATTCGGTGACACGCGATCATTACGGATAGCTGCACATGATCCGTATCACTTCCCATCGTCGGCCAGAAGACTGAGAATGACACCGATTGAACGGCCAGCGGCGATTGAAAATCAGCATCGTCTTCAAAGTACTGCCAACACACTTCGGATAGAGTGTCATAGTAGAAAACACTGGACTGAATATTCGCGGCAGTACACAAATCGAAAACAGGATATTGTTCCGAAAACTGATGCGAGTTTACTCCGCCAGGAGTCTTGATCTGATGGTCTCCGAGTTCAGAAGAAACAGATGAGTTTTGATCTCCAATCTGCTCAAGCGCCCAAACCTGTACTGCAAAGCTCCACAAGGTGATGAGACAAGGTACAAGTATCCGGATTGGTAATATCCGGATACCGTTCGAATCTCGCTTGAATTGTGCTTTACAGGCCACGGCTAATCTTGCTGGATTGGGTTGAAAAATGTGTATACCAAATTCGACTTGAAAAGAAGGGGCCGGAAGACCGGCCCCTTCTTTTATCGAGTCAATTCACAGACTACGGGCACGCATTTGTGATAACGTAGTTTCGATAGGCATCTGCACTCCATGCGCCCACATCCGAGAAAACCTGCGCACCTGCCGCAGCAACAGTGACCGATGCAATGGGCGGTCCCCACTGGGGATCAGCACCACCGTTCGGATTTCCATCATTGATCTTGAAGGTTGTCTTGTAGATCAGATAGCGGCCCGGCCCGGGGGCAACCCAGTGAACCGCTATATCAGCTCCCGAACGAAGAACTCTTGCAAAGGTCGGCGGCGACGGAGTTGCCGCAACGCATGGACGATCTACTGTGTAGACTCGGTGATCAACATTGCCCGTTATGTCCAGGTTGGGCAGTGAAATCAGGGCCGGATTCGCATTTAGAGCAATACCCCAGTTTACGGTAATCGCTGGCTGCACTGTGCAGCGCGTCAAGAAAGTCACACCGCCCATTCCCTGAGGATTCGTATCATACCAGCACTCTACATCTCCACGACCTCCAGTTGCCAGGAATGTCGAGCGCACAATGTGATCCGAGCACTCGTCGTAGTCCAGACCGCCGGTCGAGAACGTGGTCCCAGACTGAACACGAGCGTAAACTGTCTTGATAATTGTCGGCGCCGCCGGGTTACTCACATTGTACTCAACCATCACAGTCGAGTCCTGTCCACCGACTATCCTGCGAACTGTCGTCCAGATGTGATTGTTGTCCGCATCGAACGCGAGCCCAGTCGGCGAGAAGGCGACGCCCGCAGTGTGTTGTCCTGCAAAAAACGCCGAGTCAAACGTTGCAACTAATGCTCCGGCTGCACTATACCGGCGGATCGCCTTCGGAGCGACAAAAGTACCTGTCCACCAACCTCCGTCACGCGGGTCGTGCGCAAGACCACGAGCAACTGTTGTCAGACTTGCCCCCCCTATGTCAATCGTTGAAACTAGATTGCATGACGGATCGAGAACCTTCACAACCATGTCGTTGCCGCCTGCCGCTGTACCTTGGCAGAGCCACGCGGTGTTACCGTTCGGAAGCAGTTCACCGTCCCACACGAGAATCTGACCGGCCTGGTTCAGTCCCGCACCGCATAGAGTACTCGGGCAGCCAGTGCCGCCTCCGCATGGAAAGAGCACAGTTAAGGTATACGAACCCTCTGCACCGTCGAATCCATCCACAACAATGTAGTATGTGCCAGCGGTCACATTCGTTGCGGATGCAGAGTTGTCGCCACAGGCAACAGTCATTTCAGGATCACACGCCGACAAGATGAAGACATCCAAGTCCACCGTGTGATCGGTCAGCGTTGCGGTGATGGTTCCAAGATTCGGCACGCCATTCAGAACGTAAACGCGCTCCGGGCCATCTTCTAACCAGTCCTGACAGCAGTACATGTTAGCGGTAGTCGCGCCTCCCACAGTGCTCTGGTTTGAAAGCACGATGGGGTTCGGTGAACAGGATATTGGCGTGGCACTCGCACAGTTCAGAGAATTCGGAGTGCAAACTGCGGCTGGCAGGGCCTCCGCGGGACAATTGCCGCACTCGCCGAAAATCTGCATATCGAACCAGCCCAATTGCGCGCCCGAGGGGAAGGAGAAATAGGCTCCGTTGAATCCCCACTGGTGGCATTGCGGAATGTCGTTATTGATGCCCTGTTCGGTAACACGATTGGAGAACAGGAACCGTGGAATATTGTATGCCTGACCCGTGTGCCGTGTGATGGCCACTCCGACGAAGAAGTCCTGGGCGAGGCAGCACTCGAGGGCAGATAAATCCAAACTGAAGGGAATAATCTGGTTGTCAGCGACGTTTGTCCGAATGTGCTGGTAGGTCCCAGCGCAAAGCACGTCCATCGGAACGCAGCAGCTGTTTCCGTTGTTTGGACAACCATACCAGATGATGAAATCCGTCGTGTCGGTGACCGTACCGGTGGAGTCATAATACATGGTAAAGTCGATGCCGGTCACGTGGTACGGAAAGTCGGTCAGCGTGACCTCCTGGAGATCAAAATACTGCCACATTGCTGTGGTGCCTTGATTGAAGTAGGCAAGGGCCGATCCGATACGCTCGTCTAAGCATTCAATCGGACAAGGCGTGACCGTGCACGCTGTCGCATTGCACTCACCATACACCTCGATTTCCGGAACACCTGGATCCGGATCAAGCCACGTATCAGCCCATGAGGTCCAAACCCCAGCGCCAATGAGGTTTGTCCATACTTCGCAATCCACAGCAAGAGGAGTGTCGGCCGCGAATCCTATGCACGGGTGGAAAACATCCACCTGAGTCGAAGTATGCCCGAGATGGAACAGTCCGACAAAAGACGGACCGTCTATGCAACAATCCA
>CAZVXJ010000351.1:0-3321 GCA_964631675.1 uncultured Alphaproteobacteria bacterium | reverse complement strand
CCAAAGGACAGGGACCGTTGACGAGTTTGCCGACGCTCGGCTAAGATAGATTCCGGGCGGGTAACGCACGCGCAGGTATCACAATTTTGCGTGTACCGTTGTGCTAACCCGCCTCGGCGACGAGACAAAATTATGCGTTTAATTAGAATAGGCCTCGCACATCCAAATCCTTCCGTGGGAGCATTCCGCTCGAACACGGACCGGATCATTGCAGCTTCATACGAGCTCTCGATGCAGCACTGCACGGTGGTGTGTTTTGCCGAGCAGGCGATTTCCGGTTATCCGTGCGAGGACCTCGTGCTGTGGGAAGGATTCGTGCACGATCAATGGAAAGAACTCGAACGGATAACGGACGCAAGCGCAGGATTCTCATTTCCGTCGGTGATTGTCGTCGGACTTGCCGTGAAGGAAGGCCAACTGGTATACAACGCAGCGGCGGTGATTTGTAAAGGCCAGATTCTGGGCATTGTACCAAAGGAAAAACTGCCGACGTATGGTGTGTTTTACGAAGGTCGCACGTTCGCGAGCGGGATACCGGGACGAGTGTCTGACATCAAGGGCATTCCGGCGGGCGACATGATTTTCGAATTTCCGTTCGGCACAATGGCGGTGGAAGTCTGCGAAGATATCTGGTCTCCCGATGGGCCGATGCGTAGGCGCGTGTACAGCGGAGCGGAACTGGTCGTGAACTGTTCGGCTTCTCCATGGCGCGCGGGCGTGGTGGAGACTCGGCGCAATATGATTGCCGTGCGCGCGGCAGATAATCAAGCCTCCATCGTGTACGTAAACCAGCTTGGCGGAAACGATTCGCTCGTCTGCGACGGCGGCGGCTACGTGCATCAAAATGGAATCTTGCTTGCCGAGTTTGATCGGTGGAAGGCTGGCAACGTTACATTTGATCTCGATCTGGACAGAACCGCGCAGGCGAGACAGGCGAATACCACCTGGCGAAATGACTGTCAACGATACCTTGACGAAGACGATCCGGTGCTGACACTTTCTTTTGAGCACGGGCCGGCGGCGAATCAAAAGGGATACTCACTGTCTAAACCCATACCGCCTGCGCAAAATCCGGCACTCTACTTCGACGACTTGATCGCCGCGATGAAATCCGGCCTGGCGGGATATTTTGAGAAAACCGGTGCTTTCAAGCGTATCGGTATCTCTTTATCGGGCGGTAAGGACTCGGTTCTGACATTGATTATCGCTTGGTTGTATGCAAATGAGCGATTCGGTGCTCTTTCGGAAGTAGAGCGCGAAAAGAGTGTCGCAGATTTTATCCACTGCTTCTCGATGCCCACGCAGTTCAATTCCTCGGCTACGCGCAGTGTGGCGAAAGAAATCTGCGAAGAATTGGGCGTTTCATTCCGCGAGATACCCATTGAAGTTGCCTATGAGCGTGAAGTGGAAGCCGTCGCTGTGATGCTCGGCGACCTTCAAACACCGACCCCGGGCACGAAGCAGAATGCGCAGTCCAGAATCCGCGCGATGCGGATGTGGAACTGGTCGAATTCGGCGAACGCGTTGTTCTTGCAAGCCGGAAACATGTCCGAAAAATCGGTGGGTTATACGACGGTGGGTGGGGACTTGATGGGCGGCTATTCGCTGATCGGAAATCTGCCCAAGACTGTCGTAACCGCGCTGCTGCACCATTTGCAGGCGACCTATCATTGGCACTCGTTTAACGAAATGATGAGGCTCCCTGCATCGGCAGAGCTCTCAGAAAATCAGCAGGATGAGCGCGACCTGATGCCTTATCCGGTGCTCGATGCTTGCTTCGAGATGTTTGCCGGCGAGAAAATGATGCCCGTCGAAGTGTACAGAAATTTGCGCATGCGTTTTTCTGATGACGAACTGCGCGCGCTGAGAGCAGACTACCATCACGGGATGCTAAAAGAATGGGTGACGCGATTTGTGAAGTTATTCATCACTTCCATTTTCAAGTGGGTGCAGGCACCGCAAGCTGTGCATTTGGGTTCGCTTGATTTGGACCGCGAGCGCGCTTTGCAGTTGCCTGTCGTGCAGTCACTCGAGTGGCTAAGGCTCGATGAGCTCGAGCGCGAACCATGAGCATTTCAAATTTCGTCAAATGCTAAGGCCGCACCCTGATGGGTACGGCCTTTTTTTGAAACAAAAATCCGGTAGTAGACCCGGTGAACCAGAGCTGTTTCGGCACTGGACTACGCCATGGTAACAACCACATTTCCCTTTTTGTGGCCGCCGTCAACGTACCGGTGCGCTTCGACAATCTGCTCTAAGGGATAGCGCCGGTCGACCACAGGTTTTAGTTTTCCCAGTTCGACAATCTCTTTTATCAATTGTAAATCCTGTTGCCGCTCTATGGCTATCCCCGCTCGCACTCGCCTGCCCTTGACCACAGAAGTCCAGAGCATCTGCGCGAATTCAGTGGCTCCGGCAACCGCCGTCAGAAAGCTTCCGTTCGCCGCAAGTACCCGTTTGCTGCGGGAGTATTTCAACTTCCCGACGGTGTCAAAAATGATGTCATATGAGATATCAGACTTGGAGTAATCCTCCGCCTTGTAGTCGATCACATGGTCAGCGCCGAGCGATCGCACCAAACTCGCATTCGCAGAGCTGCAGATGCCGGTCACTTCGGCGCCAAAGTACTTGGCAAGTTGAATAGCGGCCGTGCCGATTGAACCCGATGCCCCATTGATGAGCACGCGGTGGCCCGACTTAATTTTGCCCTGATCCCGCAGAAAAAAAAGCGCAGTGGTTCCCCCAAACGTCAGTGCCGCCGCTTCTTCGAGAGCCAAGTTGGCAGGCTTCAAAGCAATCGCGCCGTCTTCCCGCAGGCATTTGTATTCCACGTGACCGCCCAGGCTTGTACCCGTTCCCGCAAAAACCTGATCGGCCACTTTGAACCGATTGACATTCCTGCCCAGAGCTTCTATTTCACCGGCCAATTCACTGCCAAGAATCTTATTTCTCGGTCCAAAGATCCCGAGCGCCAGCCTGCCCGGAAGCCAGAAACCTGCAGGCACCGTAAAGCTCCGCAGCCGTGCGTCTCCGGAACTGACAGTCGTCGCTCTCACCTTGATCAGGACTTCATCGTCTTGGGGTACTGGCTTGGGCAATTCTTCGATCCGCAGCACTTCCGGAGGTCCGTACTTCGTGTATATGACAGCTTTCAATTGTGCCTTTCTTCTTGATCGTGTAACGACAGGAACGTGTACAGCGCGTTCACGATCTGCGAATCATCCTAAAAAACAAATCGCACAAGCACCATAATCAAGTACTTGTGCGAAACTGGCGGAGAGAGGGGGATTCGAACCCCCGGTACAATTTCTTGCACGCACG
>CAZVXJ010000350.1:0-3329 GCA_964631675.1 uncultured Alphaproteobacteria bacterium | reverse complement strand
GCTGTGATTTTGATAATAGCCGCCTTTCCAAACAGAAAGACTCGCCGCGCCTGCTCCGTCAAAAACCACAGGGAGGAACGCTTGACCGGCGGCGTTAGTCAATCTGGTAGAAACCGCACCTGCGTTTGGTGCGCGCAAGGATACGCACGCCCCTGCCACCGGTTGACCGCCCGATTGAACGGTGACAGCGTACAACGCTTCACCGACAGAAATGCTGGGCGAGCTTGTGACCGACAAATCGGCGGGCTGGCAGATCATCAGTGGAGTTTCGGGGTCGCCGAGAATGTTGAAGGCATGGAACACATAGAAGCGCACGAAGCCGTCTTCCTGTCGCTCATTGGGAAATTGCCGCCACGATTCGATCTCACCCGCGAAGGTCAGGCCGGCGGTGCTGCGCATACCGTCCACAAGCAATGCGTGGATAATGCCCGCGAGAATCGCATTATTGTGGCGGGTGTTGGTGTGCAGGTCCGATGCTCCGTAGAATACGATGCCGCCATTGGTCTGTGACGGTGAGCCTGAACCAGTCGTCCATTTTTCGCCCAAACAGACCTGTGTTTGATCGAAACGACCGGAGCCACAGACGACACCGAAAACAGCCGGATTGCGGCGCCCGAGCTGCAGCGAGGGCATATTGTCAACGCCGAAGTAGGGATAGCGCCAGGCGGGTGTGTTTCCCCAGCCGCGATAAAAAACAGCGCAGACACCGTCATTGATGTCGTTGATAATAGCCTGCGTGTAGAAGCCTTCCGGCGGATCTTGATCGTTATGGAAGAAGAAGGTGTCGGCATCGGTAATGCAGCCGTCACGCATCATGCGTTCACGCGCCCAAACCATGTTCCAGACCGGTGTGACCGGGAATGCACCGTCGTTAAAGTTCCCGGCGATGTAGCTTGCACTATTGTACCAATCCAGATTATCGCGGAACGGGTTCGTTTCGTACTGAATGACTTTGTAAAAATAGGTCAGCATTTCGGGTAGACTGACTCCGGCTACACGGCCATGCAGAATATCCGAGATGAAGTCATTGCCATTGACCGTAAAGAAGAAGTTATCGCCCACGGAAAATTCACCCGGATGTTCGGGATTCTCGATGGAACGGGGAGGAACTGCATAGGGGCCGTTTGCATCGCCGACCACCAATGCATAATCGATATTGCCTGCTTCATACAAACCCTGCATGAACTGACGGATGCCGCTCCAGGTGGAATCCTGCACGGCTGCGTGAACATCGCGCAGGGAGTAGACTTCAATGGCATAACCGCGCTTGCGCTTCAGATTCAAGTAGTCCTGCCAGATGGCTTGCGGTGCAAGGAGGCCGAGCATCTGCGTGGAGACGAGCACGATAAACCGTCCCGGAGGTCTGCGGTCGAGTTCGGGAAACACATCATCCAGATTGCGCACGGTTTCGCGATAGATCGAATCCCAGGCGTACGAAAACGACACAGGCTCTGCGATTTCGTTGATACCGGTTCCGGAGACAGCGACTTCAACCTCCATGCGGGAAATGGCACGCAATGCCCCGGTGGCGTCCCGCATGACCGGGACAGGATTTACCGCAACCACACGCAGTTCATTCATCACCACAGGATCACTTAGCAGCACAAGCTCGTCCACGGAAGACGGCACTGCTGCATCATCGAGCCGCGAGCCACGAATCGTCTCGCCCAATTCGTAGGATCGTACGATGGCATAAGGCTGGCCGTGGCCGGGAATGGCAATAATTTCACCGGTTCCATCGCCCAGACTCTCACCAAATCCGAACACCGCCAAGCGCGCCTCAATACTCTGCCGATTGAACTCAAAACTCAATGTCGTTCCGGAAGGTGTGGCCGACAACACGCGAGAAGCAAACTCAATTTGAGCGCCCTCAGCAAACACGCCCGCGGTCATCAACATCACTGCGGCCATCGCCGCGATTACCACTCTTCTAATCATGTCCAAAATCCTTTTATGTCTCCGCTGAAATGAAATTCGTTGTAGTCTTCTCCCCCCCACTCTGTGGGGGGGATGCAGGGGGGATAAATTGGCGGGGCTGGTTTGCTTGCAGCCGACTGATTCACTGCACACCCTGCTTGCTCCCGCAGGGATTGCACACTTTTCAGAGTACCTATACACAATCAAGTCAATGGCTGCTTTGAATTTGCATCCCAAGCAATATATACCATTAGCAATACATGTTCCGTGAACACACAGCCGGCGTGCAAACCGGCCACGCCAACTCAGTTTTTACAGAATGAATCTTGAAAGATCTTCGTCCTCGGCGATGTCGACCAGCGACTTGCGAACTTTTTCACGAGTGATTGAGATCTTCTTCTGCTTCAGATTGGGCGCGTCGAACAGAATATCTTCAAGCAATGTGGTCATGATGGTATGCAGTCTTCGCGCGCCGATATCTTCAGTGCGCTGATTGACTGAATGGGCGGTGTCTGCGATCTCTTTCAGCGCATCCCGTGTAAACGAGAGTTCAACGCCTTCGGTTTCCAGCAGAGCCACGTATTGCTTGACCAGTGAATTGCGCGGCTCCGTGAGGATGCGGTAAAATTCTTCAGCGCCGAGTTTGTCCAGTTCCACACGAATGGGAAACCGGCCCTGAAGTTCCGGAATCAGATCAGACGGCTTCACATTGGTAAATGCGCCGGCGGCAATGAAAAGAATATGGTCGGATTTCACGGCGCCGTACTTGGTGGTTACCGTGGTGCCTTCGACGACGGGCAGAATGTCGCGCTGCACACCGCTGCGGCTGACATCGGGTCCGCCGTCGCCGCCTTCAGCGGGAGCGGCGATCTTGTCAATTTCATCCAGAAAGATGATGCCGGCATTTTCGGTGCGTCGCACAGCCTCGCGTGTGACGCGATCCATATCAATTTGGCGGTCGGTTTCGAGATCGAGCAGGATTTGGCGCGCCTCTGCTATCGTAACGGAGCGTTTCCGTTTGCGCTTGGCGGGTCCGCCCATCATTTCAGGCAGATTGAAACCCATTTCTTCCATGCCTTGCGCGGTGAAGATCTGCATGGTCGGATTCACATCCTCGGGCAACTCAAGTTCCACTGTGCGTTCATCCAAAGCTCCGGAAAGGAGCTGGTCGCGCAGCGAATCGCGTTCGCGGCGGTAGAGGCCCTGCACCCGGCGGCGCGCGATCAAATCGGAATCTTCCTCCGGATGTTCTTCTCTGCGGCGTTTCATATGTCTTGGCGTCGGCACAAGCAGTTCGAGCAGCTGCTCATCCACCGCCTTGGTCAACGAATCACGCAATTGCTCGCGCTGTTCGGCTTTGACTTTGTTCACGGCTACATCGACAAGGTCGCGCACCATGGATTCCACGTCCC
>CAZVXJ010000349.1:0-3336 GCA_964631675.1 uncultured Alphaproteobacteria bacterium | reverse complement strand
GACTCGAGCGCAAGTTCGACTATTTCAATCGTCCGGAGGGACTCTGGCTTGAAGGCAATTCGCCGGATTACGCGGATTCGAGTTACATTGCTAAGTATCCGACGCGCGAATGGCAATGGACTTTGGCCGATGTATATAATGCACTCAGCGGCGCAAGTCTGCGTGTCACGCGGTTTGAAGAGCTTGATTTCGCCTGCTATCCGATGTTTGCATCTCTCGTGGAAGCACGGCCCGGTTGCTGGGAATTTCCCGCCGGACAATCGCGCGTTCCGCTCACATTCAGCATGACCGCTGAAAAACCTTCCTGATGTTCGTTTTGGATTTTGGATTTGCAATTTTGGATTTTTTCGTCGCCTGATGCGCGTTCTTGTGCTCGGTTCCACGGGTGCAGTTGGCTCTGAGGTGATCCGTCAGTGTGCGGCTGATGCTCGTGTGACGGATATTCTCGCCGTCAGCCGCACGCTGCTCAAAGTGGAAGATTCGAAGCTGCGCGTATTCGTGCTGAAGGACTTTCTGGATTACACTTCGCTCGCCCGCGAATTCCCGTCCGTGGATGCCTGCCTTTGCGCGCTCGGAGTTTCCCAGACGGAAGTCTCCGACCCCAAACTCTATTACACCATCACTCACGACTATGTGCTTGCCGCGGCCCGCGCGCTTCATGCGGCGAACCCGCGCGCGCGCTTTCTTTTTGTGAGCGGCATGGGTGCGGACCCTTCCGGAAAACGCCCCGCCATGTGGTCGCGTGTGAAAGGTGAAACTGAAAATCATCTGCGCGATCTACTTGGATCGCAGTTGACAGTTTTCAGACCCGGATACATCTATCCGGTACATGCACGCGAAAGGAAGTTGGTCTTGGATACGCTGTCACTGCCGTTCTGGTGGTTCCGCAAACTGCTGCCGTCGCTTGTGACCAGTACTATAGATGTTGCACAGTCTATGATTCAAGTTGGATTGGAAATCTCGCAACCTGCGATGCTCGATAACCGCGCCATCACTGCCACCGCCCGCCGCTATCTCGCAAAAGCCCACACAGTGTCTTGAAACCGATATTGATTACAGGTCACAAAGGGATGCTCGGTCGCGAACTGTTCGCGATTGCGCAGCATATGAAATGGAATCCGGTGGGATTCGATTTACCTGAACATGACATTACAAGCCGGAAGCAAGTAGAGCAGATAGTGCTGGATCATGAGCCGCGGCTGATTATTCACTGCGCCGCCTACACGCAGGTGGACAAAGCGGAAAGCGAAGCGGATTTGGCGATGCTGGTGAACGGTATCGGCACGCAGAATATGTGTCTTTCGGCTGCCACACTGCGTGTGCCTTTGCTTTTTATATCAACTGATTATATTTTCGACGGCACGAAAAGCGAGCCGTACGATGAGTGGGACACGGCGAATCCGAAGTCGGTGTACGGAAAGACAAAGTATGCCGGCGAATTTTTCGTGCGGTCGCTCTGCCCGAGACACTTTATCGTTCGTGTGTCATGGCTGTGCGGGCACGGCGGCGGAAATTTTGTCGAGACGATTTTGAAGCTCTCGAAGGAGCGCGAAGAACTCAAAGTAGTGAATGATCAGCACGGTAGTCCCACGTTCGTGCGAGATGTTGCCCCCGAGATCCTGCGCCTCGCAGAGTCCGGTATGTACGGAACATACCATATGACGAATCAGGGTTATACGACCTGGTATGACTTCGCGCAGAAGATTGTGGAGATTTCGGGCGCAAAATGCCGTGTGAGTCCTTGTGCAACAGAGGAGTTTCCACGCCCGGCTCCGCGGCCCAGGAATTCACGGCTTTCTCCGAAACTGTATGAGTTGGCAATTTCAAACCGCATGCCGTCGTGGGAAGAAGGACTGTCAAGATATTTGGAGCAGCGCAGCTAGTTTCGCTGAATGGTATTTGCGATAAAGGAATTTGTTTTCCGTCATCCGCAGCTCGAGCGCGTCGCTCGCCGAACGCTGGACTTGCGGTATCAGATGGCGCTGCGACATTTGCGCGGTGTTGGATTAGAGATCGGCGCTCTCGACCGGCCGTTGTACTTGCCGCGCGGCGTGAGGGCTTTCTATCTGGACCGGATGGTGCCTGCGAAACTTTATGCGCACTATCCGGAGTTGTCTCACCGGAAGTTCTACGTTTCCATTGTCGGCGACGGTGAGACACTGGACTGTTTGCGCGATGGTTCACTGGATTTCATGATTGCTAATCATGTGATCGAGCATTGTCAGGATCCGATTGGCACGATCAAGACATTTCTCTCGAAGCTGAAACCCGGCGGCGTAGTTTTTATGGCGGTGCCGGACATGCGCAGGACTTTTGACCGCACACGCACGCCGACACCGCTGGAGCACTTGATTCGTGACCATGAATATGGGCCGGAAGGATCGCGCAGCGAGCATTATCTCGAGTGGGCGACGCACGTGGAAAAACTCTCTGGCGATGCGGCTCAGTCACGCGCGAATGAACTGATGCGGCAGGACTACAGCATTCATTTTCACTGCTGGACACTGGAGGGTTTTACCGAGTTGCTCGCTAAACTGGGAGCGAGACTTCCACTGGCACTGGCGGAGGTGAGAAGCTGGCGTAACGAAAACGTTTTTATCTTGAAGCGGCGATAGTCAGTGCATCCATTTGCGTCTTCACTTCTCAACATTGAGTTCATGGGGATTGCCGTGGCGGTTGCATTTCTGTGGATGTGGTTGATCTACCGTGCCTACCACTCAAGACCTGTGCTGAATGTTGCCGCTCTGACGGCCATGGCATGGCTCACCGCGACGTGGCTGGTTGCCGACGCGGAAATCCTGCAAGATTTCGAGAGCCTGCCGCCGCTGATGCCTTTTTTGGGCGCAATGTTCGCACTCACGCTGGGACTGGCGTTTTCGGCGGTCGGAACGCGCGTGGCGGAGGCCAGTCCCTTCAAGCTGCTGATCGGTTTTCAGATGTTTCGCTTTCCGCTCGAGCTGGCCATGCATCAGGCTGCGGGGGAAAGCGTGATGCCCATGCAGATGTCGTTTGCGGGATATAATTTTGATATTCTGAGCGGCATAACCGCGCTGCTGATTGTAATCATGTATCGCCGCAAAGACATTCCGCGCGGGATTGTGATCGCGTGGAATCTGTTTGGCTCGCTGTTGCTGCTGAACATTTTGGTCATTGCGATTGCTTCGACGCCGATGTTTCAGGCGTTCGGTTCGGAGCCGGAGCGCGTGAATACGTTTGTGACCTATCCGCCGTTCGTGTGGCTTCCGGCGGTGATGGTTGCGGCGGCTGTGTTCGGGCATGTGGTGTTGTGGCGGAAGTTGGGGATGCGAGAAAAGATTCCGGGCGGGTAACGCACGC
>CAZVXJ010000348.1:0-3344 GCA_964631675.1 uncultured Alphaproteobacteria bacterium | reverse complement strand
GACAGACAGTTGCCTCAGAAATACCCGACTGTCAGATCAAGTAGCGGTCAGTACATATTAATCAACCGAGGTATTGTCGCGAGATGGAGAAGCTAGCGTTTTAACGCTGTCTCGGCCTCCATCCATTCCGGCTCCTCCGGGTATCATACAAAGTCCGCGCGTCCCTCCGAAGTGCATTTCCTCCCGCCAACACATCCTCTATCCTCACCCGAAACACATTCCCAGGTGCGGCGCTTTTTGTGCTACTTTTGCTTCGCGGGCAGTTCCAGAAACCGCATTGTGGAGCTAAGACCCGGGGGTGAGGCGAGCTCGATATGCCGAGCCTGAAATACCCTCCACCCAGCCGCTGTGTCAGCCGCAGCCTTCTCGGCCTCAGCCCATGACTTCTTGCTCTTCGCTTCAACGTATCGGCGATAATTCTCCGTCACCGGCCGAATGTTTTTGGCGTCTTCGAGGAACAGCTGCTCGAGATCCGTATGTTTGCTTTTCTTTTGTATGCGGGCGGCGAAGTCGTTCAGCATCTTATCGAGCTTCTCAAAAGTCTGAAGCGTGGCAGCAGACGCCGGCTCCAGGCGGCGCTCACGCGCATCCTCAGGAAGGGTACGAAGGCCAATGTCGATACTCTCCCGGCCCAGGCGAAGGTCACGCAGATTCTGTGCGAGAGTCTCAATGCCCTTCACGCTCGCGGCTCCGACCGGCCCTTGCTTTCCCAGAAACTCTATAACGGCCTTCAACGCTGCCTCCTGAACTGCAGCTTGGACGGTGCCCACTTCTTTGGGAGGAGTCGGCCCCTGTCCAGGCGAAGGAGCGGTTCCCTGCCCGCGTCGATCAGTCGTAAACATCAGAGCACGGTCAGAAAGGGTACAATTGAAGGATTGTGCTGTCTTCATCCGAACAGGCGGTGACCAGATCGTCAAGCACTTCCGGTACCGCAGCGCAGTTTTCGAGAGCGCTGTTGTGAGGTGCACCGCAGACGTAGCGTCCATTCGGGCCTATCGGGTCAATGCCGCCATGGGAATCAAGACACTCTTGATATGCCGTATCGGCAGCCTGCTCACAAGCCCACTGAATTAACGAGGCCTGTGACGATAGAAGCTTAAAGCATTTCAGGACAAGCGGACCGACGATCGGGGTGTTCTCCGTTATAACGATTCCTCCTCCCCCGTTTTGGTTTTGCCCGACGCTGCCGTTTGCACCCGCTTCGGTCGGTGTTTCAGTATCGGTACAGTCGCCCGACTCGTCGTAGGCAGAGCACGCAGAAAAACCGGGCTCATCCGTACAGTTGCCATCATTGTCGTAGAAGCTGCATCCCGACAAAGACTCTTGAGCAAACGATTGAACGGGAAGGACAAGGAAAAAAGCAAGGAGTACCAAAGGATAGCGCATATAACCTCAACAACAACAAATCGCGATTCCGTTCGCTTAACCATAATTGTATGTGGAACTCTTATTATGCCGTAAAAGGCTCGGGAGGTGTGGTTTCCTCTAGCAACTGTCTCATTCCGTCCCCGAACTCATCCCCCCCAACAGATCCTCAGATCCCAGATCCTCAGATCCTCAGAGAACCTGTTATTTTGGGGATCGGATCGGGATCTGAGCGCAGCACATGGATGTTTTCGAGTTGTTCGAGAGCGCGCACATCATTCCTGCGATTTAAAAAACGCCCATATCGTATCTGTCGCACTGAAATTGTTGATCTTGGGACCGGTTATGCGTTCGGGAAGCATGCGGCCCGCTTCACCCGGCCATTCGTGCCCTTGGCCTTCGAGAAGATAGACAACGAATATATTCTTCTGCGGCGCACAATAGGTCCGTTTATCCACGTTTTCCGCCGGATGAGATTCTTCATACTGAGTTGAGCAACCGAGGGCCTGCGCCCGGCGCTCGATTCCCTGCCACACCGGCGGCAGGATATTCTTGCCCCACGGAGTCGTTCGAGGCCCGCCATTGAGCGGAATGAGCGGATCGTTTCGGCCAAGGATATATAACGTCGCTACTTTGCTTTTCGGATTCACACCGGTCTGCCAATTAAGTCCCATCACTGGAGCGATGGCGCGGATTTTATCGGGTATCGCGGACGCCAAACGAAACGCCATGCCGGCACCGTTTGAATGTCCGGTCACGAATATTCGCTGCGGGTCGATGCGATACTTTCGTTCCATCGTTTCAAGCAGCGTGTTGAAAAAAGCAATATCGTCAATTTTCGTCCGTTCGCTCAAGTTTTTTAGCTGAGTGGTGTTCCAAACGTTCGGATTGAGCCGAAAGTTGGCAGGACGATCGGGATGTGCCGGGGCACTGGTTGGTGCTACCGCGATGAACCCTTCTTCGTCAGCTTTTCGAGTCCATCCAGCAGCTTCGAGATATCGATCACCTCGTCCGCCGGCACCATGCAGAATAAGGACAAGCGGCACCTGATTCGACCCGTTATAGCTCTTCGGGACAACAACCGAATATTGCCACTTGTAGCCGCCCGCCTGGAGTGCCTCTGAACTAGTCGCGGCAAGACAAGTACGAATACCCGGAGGGAACAAAACAAGAAAATAAGCAAAGAAAGCCCGCTGTAAAACGCGCATACCAATAGCCTCCGTGAATCTGTGCTCCGACCTCCTCAGGATATAAGTGCAGCCAATTCGGAAAATGGTTGACCGAATATTGCTTACTCCTCCGATAAATAACAGGCTCCCTCCTCGCCCATCCTCAGAGAGCCTGTTATTTTTGGTAGTCGATAGAGCAGTTCCTTTGGGCACAGCTCGAGGCACTCCACGACCAGAGTCCCTCGGCAACCTTCGATAAACTTTTCACACTCTTCAGCATTGGACATTAATTCCTACACCAAACAGCTTCTCCCAAATCTCCAAGGGCCATCCGGGGTGAACACTGGAGTTTAGCCAAAGCGTGAGAACGTTGTCATTAGTCGCAACATTGTTCAGTTCGAAGCCCTCCACACGTATTGGTTCCGCTCCCGGAGTACGAACGGCGCGAAGTAATGCGGCAACAAAGGTCGCCATTCTCTTGTTATTTCTTTTGATCAAATCGACATGACAGCCCTCGTACCAGACCGACTCCATGGCGAGGCCGTAGTCCCTCATTAGCTGTTCGCACTGCGCCAATGTTTGGCGCGGAATTGATACCACCAAATCCAACTCCACACGCGCGCCGATGACTTTCGGAATCTGCAGCCACAGTTGTAATTCAATCTCGGCAAATGAAATGTCCGGATCCAGCAGCCGAACTGCCTGGAAGGTACGGCTTATTGTGACGATGTTTTCACAGTCTCGAGAAACTTCGCTTATAAGATGAGACGACATCTGAAAACCTCCAGAAAAGAGCACTGGGGAAATAGC
>CAZVXJ010000347.1:0-3353 GCA_964631675.1 uncultured Alphaproteobacteria bacterium | reverse complement strand
TCTGTCGAGATATGGTGCCGCACTTGGTCGGCAATAGAATCACCATTAGGTGGTCTGCTCATAGGAAAAACCTCGAGTACTGGAAGGATAGGGCGAATGTATGCCGCAACTCTACTCAGACGCAAGGTCGGTGTCGTGGCACAGTTGTGACCGACTTGTGGCAAAAACATACTGGCGTCGAGAGCACGCCGTGAGCCTAGAACCAAAGTTTTATATTAGGACGACTATGAGATAAGGAACCCCGGGTATGTCATATATGGACATCACTCGGAACGGTGGTTGAGATGCGTCGTAAAACATGGTCGATTCTGATCTTTACCGGTCTGGTCACTTTAGCGTGCCCTGCATATGCTGACGAAGGGCATATCGGCATTCTGTCGATGCCCCGCTTTGATACCAAAATCGGTGCCAAAAGAAACTCAGGCAAACTAGAACTGCGGACTCCCGACAATTCACTCTGGTTCCGCTATTACCAGGCAGGCGAAGATGCCAGCCTGGCGCATGACGCCGTCAAAGCCAAGCAATACTGGATGGCTAGTCTTTCTGAGTTGGAAGCAAACGGAGCTCCCACCGCTGCTGACGATGACATGAGCCTCAAGCTATCAGCTCTGGAGATCGGGCTGACCTACGGATATCCTGAAGACTGGAGCAAGACCGACGCACCGCAGAGCGAGAAGCTGGTGATGCGAGCGGAACAGGTGTCGACGTTGTACCGCATGGCGGCAATCAACAGCAGGCTCGTGCCGAATGACACGTTGTTGTGTGCGAAATCAAAAGAGCGCTACGAAATTGCAAGAACGGCCTATGAAAAGGCCAAGTCGGAAAAAACAGGTAACTGAAGACAATTCTGAGCAAAGTTGACAGCACGCACTGGAGGCGAACGAATGAAATTTGCGATTTTCTGTAAGGCTGCCGTCAGATCATGGCTAGTTGCCGCTTGCTTGCTGACGACAACTAACGCCGCCACCGCACAGTCTCTTGTGAGCAGTGTCGCGCGCCTCGGCGGTGAGAGCACGTTTCGCCCTCCCGACAGAAGAGAATTCGGCGCAGTAGATTTTTTTCCATCGTACTATTTGCGACCGGGTCCGAAAGGGCAAAACGCCACGGTCGGGCTGAACATTCGCGGCGGTCTGCGCAACCTGGGTAACTTCAAACTCGTCGGATTCTTTTATGAGGTCAACCAAGACGTGCCCAGCCTCAATCCGGATTTACGAATTCTGATTCAGACCTCTGACGGTTTTACCCGCCAATCGATCGTGACCGACAACCAGACTCGTGCGTTCCGTGTCCGCTCCCGCCGCGATCCTGTTTTAGGCGCAATCACTGCATTCACGGTTGATGCGCAAGCGGAAGACTTCACACCCTCATTCAGAACAAACTCTATACCGGTGGAGACAATTGTTCTGCAGTATTTTGGAACACACACATTCCGCACGCAAGGTCCCGAGATCATCACGCAGCGCGCTACTTTGATTCCCAAAGAGTTTACGTTCAGAATGGATGCAGACACCGCATTCTTGCTGGGAAACTAACGGCAAGCATCAAAACGATCGGACGCCAAAGTACAGTGCATTCAAGATGCCAATGAACCGCCTCTGTTGCGCTGGATCTAGAACGTCATCCTTAACGACACGAAGGTTGAGATCGACCTTCCTTCCGTCGATTTTGAAGTTCTTCACCATGTCCGTACCGGGGCGCCGCAATATCAGGGCAACCGTCCCGGTAAACTCATATTTTCGGGACACCACAATGGACTTATCATTGAAATCTGACAAGCCCCTTGCATCAATCTGCACATGACGCCAACCCGAACCCTTGGTTTGAACATCGAAATAAATCGATTGATTGTTGATAGTTACTTTCGGATTGTCCTTATCGGCTATGGACACCGGCATAAAGAGCTCGAGCGCGTTTCCGTTCATATCAAACTCAATTTGACTCGGGAAGTAGCTTCCTCCCGAGCCTCCAACCTGAACGTCCAATCCACAAATATGACTGGGTCTTATGAGATCGTTATTCGACTCAGAAAGATTGAGCGTGAGCACCTGCGATCCGCCCTGATTCGCCCAGCTTGCATTGCTCTTTCCAACCTGAAATGCTCTACCGTCGCCGATAAAAGTCTTCGCGTGAGCCGGCTGTGTACCAATCAATAACAGAGTAGCCATTACGGCCGCTGCGAATAGGCGCATGGTTACGGTCTCCAATGGAAGAAAGGCATGTAGCCAATGTACCACAAATAACGACATAAAGACAAAACCTCAGCCGCGGTCAGGTAGACGTGCGAGAATTACAGGTTCAAGCGCAAACGCTCGCATTGGTGACACAGCGCTCCCCAACCCGGCGGGTTCAAAGGCACGGAATGAACTGGCTCACTAGACAGTTTGCAAGATTGAGAGCGAGTAGTTTGCTCTATGATGCACGATTCGCATTTCAAGCTGAGAAGTACGATGTTGCGATTGAACTTGCCTCAGATGCACTGCAGTTGTTTGACGAGGCTAAAAACCCGGTGGCACAAGCTCGCTGCCTGAATACTCTGGCCGATGCCTATTTTGCAGCGAATTATATGAGTCATGCTGAGCAGACCTATCAAAAGGCTCTCGAACTGGTTGAAGGTAAAGACGGTAAAAAATCGGAATTGCCTCTCATAGTATCGCTGACAGGACTCGGTGAAATGAGACGAATCGACGGCCACCATTCGCAGGCTGAACCACTACTGCGGCGGGCTTCGAATCTGATAGACAAACAGAACATCCGCAACCCGCGTACACTCGATTGGGCTCGAACATTGAATGGACTGGCAGTGCTTCTCGTCGAGAAGGGCGAATACGATGAAGCAGAGAAACTCTTCGAACGCGCCTTGAAAATCATCGAAGCCCAGTTTTATGAAACGGCTTTTCAACAGAAACTCAAGCTCTCAGTCTTTTGGAGTTATGCCGATCTCCTGGGTAGATCTAACGAGCGTGAGGGGCTCATCGATCTTTACGTGCGCGCTGGGGATGTCTACTGGGCATATGAACAGAGTTGTCGCCACATAGATGAGAAGAGCGACTGGAATAAGCGATCACCGGGGCACAGATATTTCGAACAGTACGAGATTCTCTCACACGAGCGTACCGATAGCTGGATGGGCAGCGCACTAAGGGCTAAACCAATTGCTACCCCAGATGCGCCAGAGCTGCTCATCAGACAATTACACATCGACTACAAACCTGACTTCACATCGGACTTCGATGTCTCAGACGAAAGTACTTTAAGAAGAACACGGAAGTTTAACGAATTTGCACGCGAGGCAATGGAACTGCAATTTCCCTTTCCACCAATTCGTGATTTCGGAGTCCGCGGCACACCGGAAG
>CAZVXJ010000346.1:0-3359 GCA_964631675.1 uncultured Alphaproteobacteria bacterium | reverse complement strand
TTCATTACGCTCGTGTACTTGGAGCACGAAGGGCAAGTGGATTTGATACAGGCTGGCGATCGGATTGTGGTGAGCAAGCATGAAGCTGACATCGAAGGATAAGGAATTCCTGGAAAAGCTAAAGGTCCTCTTTGATGAGCATGAACTCTCAATAGAACGGAAACGCGACGTCCTCGCGACGCTTGTACTGCGGAAAAACTATGGGGCGCGTGTAGAGTTGCATTTCGGCATGACGCGGCAGGGAGTGCGGTGGCGTTTCCAGCGTTTGTTCAATGACATCTATGTCAACGCCTACATTACGATTCTTTGGGTCGAGTCAAACTTCGGGACCCACCTGCGTAACGATGCGATGGCTATCGCGCGTGAACGAGTGGATCTATACCGGAAGGCGGCGCAGAACGGATCACTCTCAATACAGCCCAGAAAGCTGCAGAGGTGATTGCGACTGCCAAGCACGAAGGTCGATTTGAATCACAACAGAGTCTTGCGTGTGGAAGCATTGGATGAGCTTGCAGCGCTCCTATTTCCAGGCAACAAGAATCATCAACGGATTTTTCTGGCTGTCTTCGTTGAACTCAAGTGGGCAGAAGGCCAATTCCTTACGACATTGGAACCCATTGCGAACAAGCATCCCTTCAGCCATCGCTCTCTGGAAACAGTGCGCGCGAAAATGCGGAGGCTCGGCCTGATCGACCATGTCAGCCGGTTCAATCAAAAACACGGATACCGCGAAGGATGGACACTCTCTGGAAAGTTCACTAGCTCGTTACGACACCTCGCTGAAACAGCGAAGCATCTGACGGACGCATCCAAGCCGACTCAGGAGCCAAAGGACCGGGACCTTTTACGCTACATTTAGGCAACCTACCTGCCCGTATCAGCAACATTCTAAGGTCTCTGATTTAAAACTTAAGTCCCGGTAATCCTGAGCATCTATGAGGCATAAAACTCGTCGTGCGCCCCGTCCCTCCACAAGCGGAACATTTACTGTCGGGTATTTTTTGTCCGCAATCGGTGCAATACCCTTCGTCGATCTGACCCGCGCCCTTACACCGCGAGCATTCAGACGTAAGTCTTTCGCCACACTTTGAACAGTATTGTGGTTCCCCCATTCCAAAATGAAATGTCGGTTTATAGTAATTTCCGGTTAGACGCAGACCTGATCCAACACCCAACGTAGATTGACCACACTTCAAGCATCTGCCCAGCACATTCATTTTTGCGCCTCCCTTCCTCTCGTACCGCCTGCTATCATTCTAGTAGGCCTTATCGCGACAGGCAACTGGACGAAGCTTTCCCAACCGTTGTCGGCGTTTTATATGGGCTTGGCAAGAGGCTCACATCCGGCCCAAACCACCCCCTTTTGCACATATATTGACGAGAAATGTTGTCGAAACGCGCAGCTCCCATTGCCATGCTATTGTAAAGGGAATTGCCCTTCGTTATATCAACTACAACGCCCTAAGCGACAGCCCAAACGCTTACTCATTAGTTCAATTATTTCACATGGAATGGGCGTTCCTGCGCAAAAACTGCACGGATTCGCGCGGTTTTCGGGGAGTCACGAAATACCGGTCGGTTAGGCACTATGGCTGAGCCTGCATTTTAACAACGTCTTGTTCATTAGAAACCCTTCCAATGGGTGTCTCCTGGCTCAAAAGGGTGTCCTGTAGTTGTTCACGTTGTTCGCACAGGCTCATACTTGGAAAGTGAGTTCTCACGGCGCGCGGTAGAAATAGGCAGACCTCCGGCCATATGGATTACTGAGTCGGCGTTCAATGTCACGAAGCTTTCGCTTCAGGCGCTTTCGTGCTCGTAGGTATCGCCGTAAAGGTATGGGGTCACGCATTTGGCTTGCGAATGCGCTTGCCCATATAAATCTTCCCCTTCTGTTACTACTGCAACGAAGTCACTGGATCGTTCACCGTTTGCAGCTCTTTCAAAGTGAGTTTTCTTTTGCAGTTATGCTGTCATGATCATTGCTGCCCTGGCACAAGTGGTGCCAACGGACTTGTTACAGATACGCCCGGTGACGGTATCTGCGGCGATGGAATCGCCGGCATTTGTGGCCGTGGCATAAACGAATCCGGTGACGCCGCTCCCGGTGAGGTTGGATTGCTCCCTTGTTGCTGCAATCGTGTCGCGAGTTCTTGGACTTCGGGCTGGTTCGGATTGAGGCCCAGGGACTTTGTGAACATCTGCACCGCGATCTGCGGACGCTGCTCGTTGTTGAGATAGTGCATGCCCAATTCTTTGTATACCCGCGCATCTTCATAAGGAAATGTGGCCATGCGTTTGAGTTGCGCGAACGCTTCGTCGAACCGTAGTTGTCCCTTGAGACAATCGTAAGCAAGCCAGTTCGCTTCCGGTTCCAGCGGGTCCTTGTGCAGGAGCTTCTCGAAGTATGGCAACGCAGCCTTATGGTTCCCGGTTTGCACGTAGACCTTTCCCAGATTGCGAACGGTGAAATCGTACTCCGGGTCGATCTCCAGCGCCGCGCGGTAGTATTTCTCGGAAACGTCCAATAGGCCGTTTTCCGCACACAGGCTTCCAGCATTGTTGAGCGATTCCTTGCTTTCTCCGCCGGCCAGGAGCGCCGCGTGGATACTGTCAATCGCCTTTTGTGCGTCGCCTTTTTCAAAGTGCGTGCGCGCTTGCGCGAACTGCACGTCCGAGAGGATCATTTCGGCGGTGAGTTCGTGCAGGTTCGCGCCTTTGCCGGGCGTGTGCCACGTGTACTCCGCGAAATAGTCCCGGTCCGGTTGGCTATCTCCTTCCCGCAACACGCGGTACAGCAACCCCGCCGATACGATCCGAGCGCCTGACACGGTTTCCATAGAGCGCTTGGTCGTGAAGTAAACGGGCCGGTCCTTGTAGTGCTCGATGATCCAATTCTCGATGAGGCGCTCGTCCGCATTGCTCGGAATCTTCTTGAATCGTGCACGCTTCTCGACAGGCATGCCCGCGTACACAGATTCTTCAGGGTATCCGTACTTGTTTGCAATCGTTATATCTGGTCGCACGCCTTCGACCGCTTGCAGGTAGATGCACGGAAACGTCGCATGGTCCGCAGTCGGGAAGTAGATCGCATTGGGCTCCATCGTCTTGAATACATTTGCGGCGAAGTCGCGCGCGAAGTAATACTCGCTCTTGTCGTTTTGCCGCCAGTTCCAAGCCAACAAAGAAAGAACAATAATCAGTGCCATGATCGCACCGATTAATCTTTGCCAGCGCGCGGTGGCTTTAGCGCGCATGAATGTATCGACGGTCGCGGCAATCATCACGCTGGCGATCATGTACACGGGAATCCAGAAGACATTGTTGACCCAGATCGCCTCGCGTTCGATGGAAAAGTTGTT
>CAZVXJ010000345.1:0-3362 GCA_964631675.1 uncultured Alphaproteobacteria bacterium | reverse complement strand
CTCGTCAGTCGAAGGAACGCGCTTCTTGACCGGCTTGCCGTCCCCGTCGTACCAGTATTCGCCCAGCACGCCGCCGCCGTTCGACGCCTTTACCTGTTTGTTCTCTCCGTCGTACACGTAGCTCTGGCCATTTGCATCGGTCAGAGTGTTGCCCGCAGCATCATAGGTATAGTTCTGGCCGCTGTCTATGCGGTTGTTGTTGGAAGTATTGATCGAAGGACTGAACTTATATCTGTCAGCACTACAGACGGCCCCGCCGCAATTCTTTGGGATTATCGTGGTGTTCGTTTCGTTCAGGTTATGATTCCCGCAACGGTCATAGGTGAAATCCTGCCGCCACGTCTGGCTCGAAACCGTCTAGTTAGAATCATCAATACGGTTTAGCGAGTCGTATTTGTATGTCTGAACAAACGGATCACGCCCGTCTCTCGCTACGGCCGAGGTGGTTTGTCGGCAGCTTTCTTCCTTAATAACAAAAAGGAAGTCCATGCAGCCAGGAGCAGCGAATTGATTGCCACGCAAACAACCAAGCCGATTTGTAATGCCGACCGCCCGAATGCGTGTCCGAGGGGCATGGAGAAGATTGCGAGGACGATGCTCCATGGTAGGGCAAGAAAGAAAAAAAGTTGTTCGCGGTCAAGCCCGGCCCCAAGTGCGCTCAGCCCTAAGTGAATCAGGAAGACTATACCTGTTAATGTCGGCGTAATGTATTTCATTTCAACTTAGTCAGTGGCCCCTCGTAATGCTGCGATCCATTGGCGCGAACCGTTACCGTCCCAAGATTCTTTACGCGAATTTGATCGGGTCTTTCGTTACCGCGCAAGATAAAGTCCATGAATCGAAGAGTTGACCCGTTAAAAATACCAGTCGCTTTCCGAAGGGCGTTTTCTCCATATACCTTTCGATAATTGATACGCGCAGCGGTTACAGCTCTATTGAGCTCATCCTCCGTAATTGTTTCTTCCTCCTGCATATGTTGATCCATCGCGTCCCAGTATTCTTTGCAGAAGAAAGGTGCAAAGAGTGTGCAGAGCCACATTTTAGAGTCGTCATAGACCTGAAAGTCCTTATGACTTGGCGAAATGTTGTCTGTTATTGGGTGCGTCGCAGTTCCAAAATACTCTAGCGACTCAGGTGTCGGATCATCTCCGCCGGTGTTCGTAGATGCAGCTTGAGCATTGTTCTTGTCAATAAAAGAATTCATTCCTCTTTTGGCATCTCCAACGGATTGCCCAACCTTTCTCATTGCATGCTCGTTTGCAAATGCCGCGAACATTGTCCAAGGCACGTCGACCTCATAACTCCCGCGCTGCATGCTTGCCATCTGCGCCGCACTTAGATTAGGGAACGCAAGACTCAGGATGAGGTTGTGGATTACCGTCGGCCACATGCCCGTCGCATCAACAAATTGAGTTGGTGAGTTCATTACGTACGAATAACGGTTCCATGATTGTGGAAACAGCGCCGCTCTCCTCCAGGTTTGATCACTTGCGTTGAATCGACCCAAGCTCGGGAAATACGCTCTTGCCTGAGCAAAGTCCAACCCACTTTCAACATCCCGCTCGTAGCCCGTAAACTGTTTCCTCACCGAGTCCGGTGTGTATTCGGCGTGGGAGGTGCGTTGGGCGGTGACGATCTCTTCGCCGAAGGGATGATAATCGTGGCGAGCGGTTACGATGCCGGTGGCGTCGGTGTTGATGCGGGGGCTGCCGAGGTGGTCCGCCGTCAGGTATGCGACCTTTGCGTCCTCTGCGTCGGCGACGACGGTCGAGTATTCTGCTCCCCTCCTGCCGGAGAAGGGGTGGCTCCGCTTCGGGGCAGTCCCTGCTCTTCTTTACACCTATTCCGGCATGCTATGGCGAGAAAGTGTTTCCATGATCTCTCGCTTGATAACGGGATCCTCAATCATGTCGGCCAATTCCAGAGCAGTCCTACCGTCAGGACCTTTTCCATCAACCGAAGCTCGATAATCGAGTAAGAGTGAAACCAGCGGAGGATTCGGGCGCCGTACCGCCAACATGACGGGTGAGATACCGGACGCCGTGATATTCGGATCAGCCCCAGCGGTTAGCAACGCCTTCACGGATTCGTAGTGATTACTCCGAACAGCGAGGAAAAGTGCGGTCATGTTTGCCTCGTCAACCTCATTAATGTTCGCTCCGGCAGTGATAATTCGATCCACGCATTCGAGATGTCCCCTCTCAGAAGCAAACATCAAAGCCGATTTAGAGCTCCCGTTCAACTTGTTGACAGCTGCCCCTTGATCGATCAAGTACTTAGCAAAGTCGCAGTCTCCTGCGCTGGCTGCTGCCATTAAAGGGGAGAACCCATGTCCGTTGTCGCCATTCACGCCGAATCCTAAAAATATCTGATAACGAACTATCCCAGGTAAACCGAGCTGTAGAGCCCAGGTCATCGGAACAAGATAGAGGAGAAGACAGATGAAGATAATGCTCACGCCCAGCAAAACTAGTCTAGACACCTGACGTCCCATGATGTTCAGCATAAAAGTTGTCCCCTTATGATCTGGTGCACTAAAAAGTGGTCAGAAATGTTCCGATACCCTAGGTCTAGGTAGCGGTGGGGGCGGATTCACCCGATTAACGATTCCGTTAACTGTTGTCTGACAGTTATTAAACGCACTGAAGCCCCCCAAAGGTTTGCCAATTTGTAGTTCCGAATTGACTACGCGCATGTTTAGTCCCGGGATAGGATGGCAACGAGCCTCGGGCTTAAGATACTCACCGGAATGGTCATTCATTGTCATCTGCGTAATGTAGGGCGAATCGATTCCGCCCTGACCTGGGACGCCTCCTCCCGCTGGACCGGCCCCTGCTTCAACTTCCGGCGTACGCAACCACATGTGATCGAGGCCGAGAATCGAATTCCCAGGTAAATCTGCTTCTCGACTACAAACCAACAACAGGTCGCCCACTTGCATTTCTTCGTTCTCGGGCCGTACAATGACCGCCCCTTCGTCGTCAACCTCTGAAATTGTGCCGTCCCCCATTAACATTGCATTCTTACCAGCGATGTACTTATATTTATCGGCCTGGTCTTTTGCAGCTTTGAATGTCGTACCATTCTCTACAACTGTGTAATCCTTGTACTTGTCTTTGTCACGCTCATATACTTTGTCATCGACCCAAGAGTACGTGTTGCCTAGCTGAAGCCATATCAAGCCCAGCGGATCGATATACGTGTGGGGGTTATTTAACACGTAACTATATCGATTCCACGTCTGGGGATTCACTTGAATAGCCGTTGGCCAAAAAGGATCGGTGCTGTTGAATCGACCAAGTTTAGGGTCATAGGTGCGGGCCCATGAGTAATCCAAATTCACCTCGTCGTCGCGTTTGTAT
>CAZVXJ010000344.1:0-3363 GCA_964631675.1 uncultured Alphaproteobacteria bacterium | reverse complement strand
CAAGCGTGTGCCTTAAACCACTCGGCCATCTCTCCGAATATATATGCTACTTACTGAGCACTCCCAGCTGTCTCAGCATGGTATTGGTATCATAGGCCACATCCATTGTGACAATCTTTCCGCCTCGCACCCGCATGGTCAGCGTCGCCGTGAGCGAAACGTCTTTCCCCGTGGGCGGAATTCCCCAAATCTCGCCTGCATGCTGCCCCGCGAGAACCACCTTCACCGTCACCAGCTTGGAAGTGGACTTCAAAGAGGCTACCTGCATCAGTGATATGTTCCACGCCTCCTGAAATGCCTTGACGAACCGTCTGAAATCTTCGCAGCCCTTCAGTGATGTCGTTGGCCCGTGAAATTCGAAATCATCGGCAATAATCTCGTTCAGTACATCATACTGCCGGGCGTTCACGACCTCATTGACAAATCTCAAAACCGGAATCTCTCCGGGATTTGTAGACATGGCAGACCTCCTCTCGGTTTGGGGCAGCCCTCTATCTGAGAATGCGAAGCGACTGGCTCAATTCCGAGTGAATCCCTCGCCTCGCCCAACAATCTCTCTGCTAAGCACTCGAGTCCGGCTGCATCACGCCGAACACGTTACCTTCGGTATCCTGGCAGTACAATAGCCAGCCAACGCCCGGTATCGGCATTTTGGGCACGACAATTTTTCCGCCGAGCGCTTCAATCTTTCTGGCCGAATCGTCAAGCGATGCGACCTCGACCGTATTCACATAGTTAATCGGGCCTTTGCGCGGCAACAGACCACCATTGATTCCGGGCTTGCCGTCGGGTCCGGTCTTGATGAGCCAATAGTCCCAATCCCCCCATTTGCTGAACTCCCAGCCTAGAGCCTCAGAGTAGAATTTTTGCGCTCGCGCCGGATCATCGGCCTGAATCTCAAAGTGAGTCACGCGTCCCATGGCATCTTCCTGTGCTGATTAAGGCTTGATCATTCGGACGGCGGAGAGCTGATTTCCGCTGGTTTTTTTTCTCTGAGCAGTTTTCCAAACACCAGTGCCAGCAACCCCTGAATTGCACCACTCATGGCGGCGATAAATGGCAAACTGAACATCGTGACCGACCTTATGCTCCAGCCCTCGGGCATCTGCTCAGCCGCTTCAGCGAGCTTGGCATTGTTGGAGAGATAAGTATCCCAAAAGGCAAACTCGATCACGCCGGCAATTATCGTAGAGATAACCGCCACCCAAAAACCATGCATGAAGAGTTTCTTGTCGGCTTTGAGCGCGAGTATCAGCGCAATCGCCAGCATGACGACAATCCACACCCACGTCTCAAATCCCTCCATCCAGCCGAACGTCGCGGCGAAGCCCACTAAGATTCCTGAACCCGAGCACATCAAGATGAGCGGCCAGTTCATACGCGGTTCCTTTCAGACTTGGCGATAGCGGAAACAGCCTGCCATGTGATCATTGACCAGACCGGCGGCCTGCATATAGGCATAACAAATCGTCGGTCCCACGAACTTGAATCCACGTGCGATAAGATCCTTGCTCATTGCTTCTGAAGCCGGCGTCTTCGCGGGAAGGTCAGGCAGTGACTTCCAGCGATTGCGAATGGTCTTGCCATTGACAAACTGCCAGATGTAGTCATCGAAGGTCCCGAATTCGGCCTGCACCTGCAGGAAGCACTTCGCATTGACGATGGCGGATTCAATCTTCTGCCGATTGCGGATGATGCCCTCATTGGCCAGCAGCCGTGCGCGGTCACGATCGGTGTAACGCGCGATTTTCCTGAAATCAAAATTGTGGAAGGCCTTGCGGTAGTTCTCGCGCTTATGCAGTACGGTTTTCCAGCTAAGCCCGGCCTGAGCCGCGTCGAGTACCAGATACTCAAAATGCAGCGCATCGTCATGTACGGGTACGCCCCATTCGGTATCGTGGTAATCCACCATCAGCGCATCACCCAGCGGCCAGCTGCAGCGAACGAGCTCTTTAGGCATTAGCCCTCCGGATGGATCGCAGCGCATGCAACCTCGCGCCTGCCCACGCTGACGGAATGGCGATGGCGATCAACGTGAGCTTGTACCACAACGGGCGTCCTTCCTGAGGTGCGAAAAAACTCAGCACACCAAACACCACCATGACAGCCCCAAGATATATTCCGTGCCGTTCAAACTTCTCGCCCGCCACCCGGGCGGCGACCCATCCGCCGGCGGCAGCACAGACGATGCCAAATCCAACCAGCCACACCAGCGCTAAACTTGTCTGATAAAAATACTCTCCGAACAGGACTCCCATAATGGCATCGCCCGTTAGGACCAGAATTGCGGAAACCACATAGCCAGCTACGACCGCCAGAATCGTTCGCAGCATCATGCGTGCTTCCAGCGCCTCAATTCCGGAATCACCTTCCAGGACAAATCGTGAGCCTGTTTCTCCGTAAACTCCATGCTACTGCTCATGAACGAAATGGAACTTGCAATCATCTCTTCCATCGTCTGATTCGGTTGAGTGAACGCCCCATTCTTGAAGCAGAACATGCAGTATTCCTGATTTGCACTGCCGTCCGCGTTTGTACCCAGATTCTGAAACCGCGCTTCGATGGGCATACCGCAACTCTGGCAGCGGATTTTATCGTCCATTCGATAGTCCCCGTTCGGCGCGGATGGCATTCAATTTGGGCAGTAGATTCGCGGGCCCAAAAATATCAATCACCAACGGATGTGAGTTCAGCGAATCGCCAGCCGCGTGAACCGTCGCGCGCGTAACCGTGTCAATTCCGCCGCCCACTGCGATCACGTCAAAAGTTTCCTTGGTCATCAGTGAAAAGCAGGTGCCGATATCGGTTGATCCCTTCACGTCAAACTCATTTGCGCGAAGCTGGTCAATCGCCCAAGCCATGAGTTCGGGATTTCTTCCCACAAGCAGGACACGCATGCTACGCAGTCACCTTTCGCGGACGGGCAAGCTTGGAGTAGGGTTTGACGGAAGATGATTTTACGGCAGCGGCCCGTTTAGTCCGGGCGGAGGCTGCCTTTGCAGCTTTCTCTCGCTTCGCGTCGACGTGCTTGAAGGCCTTCTCGATGTAGGGAATGGCGTCGGGTGTCTTGCAGCTCGTTTCTCCGTGATCCACGTGCACCGTGCCGATGCGCTTCGCCGCGGCCTGCGCCAGCTTTTTCAGATCTGAATTGCGGATGCCGATGGCGATCAGCGCGGAGTTCATCGCGTAGCGCGTATAGTTCTTTTCGCCGTGGATGTTCTTCTCGATCTTTTTCAGCAGCTTTTCGAAGTACGCATCCGGCAAATCCGTGGCTTCTTCCATGGCCAGGTTACCCAGCACGGACCAGCCCGTCTGGCTCACCCATTCTTCGGAGGACTTGATCCACTCTTCGCCTTTCGCCCG
>CAZVXJ010000343.1:0-3407 GCA_964631675.1 uncultured Alphaproteobacteria bacterium | reverse complement strand
CGCCGCCTGTGACATTGTTGGGTGGCGCGTTTATTGTGGCCGGAATGCTGGTATCGGTGCCGGTGAAGAAAATTGTCAGCGATGCGACGGGAGTGTTTTCGGTGAAAAAGATGAAGGTTGAAAGATGAAAGCTGGAAGCAAGATGATCATTTTTTTGTGTGTCTGTGTGTCCGCGGGTCTGCTGTTCAGCGCATCTGCAACTAATGCGCAGCCGCGTCACATTGTTGTGGAACGGCCGCTGCCCGACGATTCGGTAAAAGCGCCGTTTCGCTATGAAGCCGGGAACGATTCAGTTGCGCCGCGACTGGTGATTGACGCGGGCGAGATGATCTATCAGATGCGCGTGGATTCGATCAACAAATCCGCGGAAGCAAAGATCAAGAAACTGATTGAGAAGCTGGAGCGGCATTTTGAAGATCCTAAAGTTGAAGAAGAAGTCGGCAAGCTGATCGGTGAGGCCATTCTCGAACAGCAGATGGCCATGCTGGATATCCAAGTCGAGCGCGCACTCAGTATGCGGGATTCACTGCTGCTGAAAGGTCTGGAACTGGCTTTGCGGGAGATCCTGCGTGCGAATCCTGGACTGCAGGATCAGATATTGAAACAGATAGAGTCCGTCGAGCGTGAACTGATCCAGATGACGAAGCGGCAAGAGTAATCCCTTCGATTTCCCAATAGTTGTAAGATGTTCTTATGCAAAAAGAAAGCGCCACCCATAGGGTGGCGCTTTCTTTAGTCCGTGAGTGCTAAAATCTATGCCAACCGGTTCAAGAAGTCTCTTACCACCGGCATAAACACATGATCGCGAAGCGCGGCAAGCGGATGGCTCGTGTCGGGGAACACGGCCAGTTGCCCCTGTGGAAGAGCCCGATAGAGGTCAACGGCTTCGTTGACCGGAACTAACTCGTCACGATCGCCGATGGAAACCACGATTGGGAAAGTCGCTTCGGCAAGATCCATTTCGGTCAAACCGTTGTCCGGAAGATTGGTGACCATCTTGTTCAGCCATGGCATGAGAGCATCAAGTTTCTCTTCACCATGCCACTCGCGAAGTTTCGCCAGCCGTTCCGGCTTGTTCTCTTCCAGCCATGCATTGTCAAGTTCGATCGCAGTATCTTCCGCTTCCTGCCCCGACCAATAAAACTTCGTTGCATGCATGATTAGTCCCACGACACGATTGGAGTGCTTGAGACCGTACTGGAGTCCCGCATAACCGCCCAGGCTGTAACCGACCATGACTACAGGTTCTGACTTAATGCCTTCAAGCAGCTTATCGATTTCCTCGACCAGCACGCGAAGGGTGACGGATTTGGTCATTTCGGACTGGCCGTGACCGGGGAGGTCGGCGGCGATGACTTTATATCCGAGAGCGGCGATCGGTTCCATATAGGAAGACCAATCGCTTTCGATGGTACCGAGCAGACCGGGGAGGAGCAATACGGGAGGTCCGCTGCCAATAGATTTGTGATGCAACATGTGCGAAAAAAAACTGAAAGTTGGTTATTGAAATCCGTTGGTCACTGAGAGTGGCAAGACTCTCAGCGGAGAATTAAAGTCCGTCGCTTACCTCGTCAAGCACACGCAACTCTTCTGAAGTCAGCCGCTTGCCGATTGCACCCAATGAATCTTCAAGCTGAGCCAGCGATGTGGCGCCGATGATCGGCGAAGTCGTCCACGGCTTTGAGTTAATCCATGCGAGTGATGTCTGGGTCATGGTCTCGCCACGCGAAGCAGAAATCTCCTCGAGCTTGGTAAGCGTACGCACAACCTGAGGAGTCAACTTCATTTGTGCACGGCCATTCAGAGTATGCCGTGAGTTCGCGGGTCCTTCTCCGCCGGGCTTGTATTTGCCGGAAAGCAAGCCGCCTTCAAGCGGAGAATAGGGCACGACAGCGATTTGGTTACTCAGGCAGAACGGCCCCACTTCGGCTTCAAAGTCCCGTCGCCAGATCAAATTGTATTTCGGCTGCGTACAGACAAAGAGCGGAATGTTCTGCGACTGCGCAAACTTGTTTGCTCGTTCATGCAGCCACGCGGGGAAATTGGACACGCCGAGCGCGCGCACTTTTCCGGCTTTCACGAGTTCGCCCATCACGCTGATCGTCTCTTCAATTGGGACCCATTCATCTGGCGAGTGGCACTGATAGAGATCGATGTAATCAGTCTGCAGTCTGGTCAGCGATTCATCACATGCGCGCAGCACGTGCGACCGCGACAACCCTTCTCCGTCACTTCCCTCCCACATGCGGCCGCGGCACTTGGTAGCCAAGACGATCTTGTCGCGACGCTTGCCCTTCATCCAATTGCCGATGATTCTTTCGCTCACGCCTCCGGGATTACCCGCAACCCAGTTGCTGTAAATGTCTGCGGTATCGATAAAGTTGATTCCCGCATCCAGTGCTCGATCCAGAATCGCATGCGATTCCTTTTCGTCGTTCTGCCAACCCATCGTCATGGTGCCGAGGCCCAGCTCCGAAAGTTGTAGGGACGTGCCGGCTATCGGACGAAACTCCATCGCCCTTAATACACGTTACCTTTCCTTGGCGGATCCGTGGCCGGTCGAATCTCTGGCATCGGGTTCCCCTTGAAAACTGGGGAGAGCGCTGCGTTGATCTCAGCGGCCTCAGGGTCTTCCTCGGGTGTTTCGATAATGGCCTCAACAGGGCACTCAGGGACACAGGCTCCGCAGTCAATGCAGAGCGTCGGGTCAATTACGGCAAAGGGTTCGCCGTCACGTTCGCCAGGGTAGATACAGTAAACCGGGCAGACCTGCATGCAGGAGGCATAGCGTTCGCCCAAGCACTTGTCAGTGATTACGAAAGTCATGGAGTCCCAGTGTGCCTCCCAAGGCACCTCGCAAAATACACAAAATCATATGTTTAAGACGAAACAGTGAAGAAAAACGGGCTTTCGCCCGTTCATTCTACCGCTCTCAATATGGGGATTTCCCATATTAGATGCAATAAAAATCTTCATTATTGAAGCCGGTTGTCCGGTTGACAAACGGCTGGGCATGGCGTATCTTGTACTGGGAAAAGTTGGCAGGGATTGCACAACCACACGAGTTTGCAACAAGTATTAACCTATCGAGATCGGACGCCGGAAGATGAAAATGACGAACATTATGACTTTGGTGCTGATATTGGCCACGATGACTGCAATAGGGTCCGCAACTGCATCCGAAAGAAACACGGCGATCGAGCGGATAAGGTCGGGTCTAAACATCCAATACGGATCGGTCTCATCCGGACCAGTCTCCTCGGGAGTCCTGTGGGACCTTGCGCTGCCGCTGTCGCAGATGAACTTAGTGACTGGTGGAGTCGACTCGGAGAGCGTGACTCGCGCGCGGTGGCTGCAGATGGCATTTGAGCTACGCAAAGCGTCATTGGTCGAATCCCCACTGCCAG
>CAZVXJ010000342.1:0-3428 GCA_964631675.1 uncultured Alphaproteobacteria bacterium | reverse complement strand
AGCGCCAGGTTCAGGGTGAGCCCAGTGAACTAATGCTCCCATCGTAATGCAGATAACCAAAATGCTAATCAATTGAACTAATCGCATTGTTGAAACCTCCTAGTGCGTGTTGTGAAAGATGTCAGTGAGTTCATAAGACAAGTAACGATTAGCGGAAGACAGCTGGACAGCTCGAAGGGCGTGTGTAAGGGGGCATACTAAGACTGGGTTGCGATTGAAGTCGATCGTTGCCAAAGCGTTAATTAGCCATCTAGTTGAACGGGCGAAAACTTGCGCAGGAGGTACCGGCTGTAAGTCATGGAGAACCTCGAGTATATGTCCGGTGGCAATTAGCCGATTTTCCAACGATGCAGGCGACGTAGGCGTCTCATCACTTGAGTTATTCCAACCAGAATCCCAACTTCCATCGCTACGCTGATTTTGTATGAGATTGTCGATACTCGCTTTCAAAAAAATGTGAGCATCGATGCGGGCTCGAGCATCAAGTATGCCGAATCGATAATCCGCTTTAACAATCGTCTCGATAGCATGCAATGTGTGAAGCCCGCCGCAGCTCTGGCCCTTGAATCCACGTTTCATGATGTGGCGTAACAGTTCCGAAAATGTTGTCGTCTTTCCAAAACGATTCGTCCAAGATCGAGCGGGCGGTAAATACTTCGCATACGCTAGAGCCGTCCACGATAATTCCGACTGTTCGAACGAAAAGTTTGCAATCGATTCGGAAAGTAAGTCCTGAAGGTGCAAGGCCTCCGATTCCGTAACAATCGGTTCTTCAAGTGAGAAATTCAATAAAGCAAATGTGGACAGACACTGATCCCGATGAGATTCACCAAAATTCAGTGCGTCATCGACATACGATCCGACAAGGCGGTATCGCAGGCCGTCGCGTGTGCGAATAAATGGAGACTTACCAAAGACGGCTTCAGCGTGCCGTTCATCAGTCAAGATCCGGAAGGCCTCCAAACCAGTGCGAGGGTTTTGCAAGCCAGTCTCACGGAAACCGTTAAGCAGTAGAATGTGGCAGAGTCCTGAGATCGATAGCCTATCACTTCCAACTGCCTTCGCGAGCGATGGAAGATGCGTTGCAATGCCTTCACTTCGAGAATGAATGTTTGAAACCGAACTTTGGGATCTGTTTAGTACGATCCTATGTGAGTTCTCGTAGAATCGATTGAAGGGCTCCGTATCAAAAAGGAGAATACTGCCGTCCAATCTTTTCACCGGTTCTTGTTCGCGGAAAAACCGCTCAAGTTCATTGGCCGCGTTGTGCGAGCTGGAATACCAACCCGACGCGTCGTGTATTCCAGCCAAAATATTTGCGCTTATCGCTACGTGACTAAAGCCTGTCAACGGCGAACAATTTCGACTCCAGTCGATGGGCATAACTCGCACGCCCATTGAATCCGGAGGTGCCGGCCCCGAGTACGCAATAGCAATTGGTCCCCATTCAGGGTGAGAGTTTAGAATCCTATCCAGTTTCAACACTCCCTGTCCCCAGTCGACGTTGCTACCGAGGAGGTGCTTCGACCCGTTAAGCGGTCCGCCGACGGATTCGTTGAAATAGGAGAGGCTATGCGGATAGACCCATACACTGCTCGCGAGAAGCCACGAGACGAGCACACTGACCAACGATGCAGAAAAGAGAGGCACTAAGCGAAACCTCCGCAATGGTCTGATCTGGCCGCAATTTACCTCCATTGGGGTAAATGTCAATGCCCCGTCTTCCGATTTTTCACAAATTCTTGCGGCCTGCGAAATCGCGATAAATAGGAAGGGGAATGTCGGCAAGACGTAACGCATGTGTTCGCTGAAGCCGGTTTTGGAACTCACGACGCAAAAAATCATGAGTGCTGGAAACAGTAAAATGAATTCGTCACGCAGGGAAGAGGCTAAGCGTCGGTGATTGTGAATTAAACGTGCTGCGAGAATAAAGAGACCAAGTGCCCATAAACCTAATGGAACTTTGATTGCGCACGCGTAGAGATAGTAATACCACCAGCCGTGGTCGCGCCACTGGCCGCGCAGGTAGGAAGGGCGACCGTAGTGCTCAAAGTCTTTTTGTTGCAGGTCGATACCCATGAGATAATTCTTTGGGAATGGGACAGGGAGGTGGCCAAGAAAGGAATTGCCGAAGCGGTTGATCGAATTCGTCTTCTTAGCCTGTGGATTATCTGTGTTAATCGGGTCTCCCGTGAAGAGGTCGCTCACGAAGTGGAAGTCTTTCAATGCCTTGAAGGAGCCTTCGAAAGCGTAGCCGAGATTGAGGATGTAAAGGCCGATTACCATTCTCAAAGCGAGCATACCTGCTTCGCGGAGCCAATCGCGAACGAGCATCGATCGGCGATCGGGCCAGCGATAGATGAGCCACATCAGTGGCCAGAGGGGGTAGAAGAGAATCAGCGTCTTCTTGGCCAGTTCGGCGAGGCCAAGGACCACGCCCGTCAGCGCGGCCTGGCTCCAAGTGGGATTTTTCAGCCAGCGCCAGAAAGTGTAGCAGGCGGCTAAACCGAGCGCCGTCGCACCAGCATCAGGTGTCATCAACGAAGCGTGAGCCAGGATGTTTGGCTCGAAGCACCAGACGGCCGCTGCAAGTACTCCGCATGGTCGTCCATATAGGTCACGTGCCCACAAAAAACAGACAATCATTCCCAGCCAACTGAACGGGATGCACACCCAGCGGACAATCATGAACAGAATGAATGACCGCTCGCCGTTAGCGGCCACGAAGTTTTCCCCCATTCCCATTTCGGGCCGAGTGCCGGGGCCCTCGTAGAAGCCGCTCCAGTCTTCGTTGTAGCCAACGGCCGTCACCGGCAGTGCCGCCACCATCTTCACTAGCGGCGGATTCACATTGTAAACATCGAAGCGGCCAAACTTCCAATGGCTAAGCCCAGCCACAAGATGCCCCGGCTCATTGAGGGTCGGGCTGTGAACATACGCGCTATAAGCCAACAAGCACGTGTGAATGAGGAGCAACGCGCAGAGAACTCGCTTGGCAATTCGTGGCTGATCGAGCGCCGCGTACACCGCGCCAAAGCTATCGAGCAGTTTAGTGGCCATGCGTCTTGGAGGCAGTGACCAGGCCATCGACCAGTTGAATCTCGACCGGAGTCTGAACGAACCACTCTCGATCAGCCGTTAATCGGCCAAGCTGGCACGAGCTAACGTGTGCTTCAGAAGCTCCATAGGGTGGCACTTCGACCAAGGCAACCCTCTGGCCCAGTGAGCCAAGCTGCTCGTATCGCGGCACCTCTTCTTGGCAGGCCGGACAGTCATGACGATGAATCAGCACGATCCATTGGCCGCTGGACAAATCGAGATCGATGAATTGGGCAATCGGGAGTGGCTTGCCGATCCACCGCTCCGGTTCCAGTACAACCAAATCACTCACCATCGTCAGCAAACCATCCACAGCAGTTTGCCGATCC
>CAZVXJ010000341.1:0-3428 GCA_964631675.1 uncultured Alphaproteobacteria bacterium | reverse complement strand
AATCGTATTTGTCTTTTCCAAGATCAGTGCGTATTTGGGTGCGAGATTTGGATACTCCAAAACAAGCAATTTGCGCTTTGATATTGGACAGAAGATGTCAGTCAATTGGGGTGGCTAAGGGGATTCGAACCCCCGACCCTTGGAACCACAATCCAATGCTCTAACCAGCTGAGCTATAGCCACCAGGGAGAGATTCAAGAAAAACTTCGAATTGATCAGAAGGATTTGCTACTTCGAGCGACGCGCAGTCTTCTTTTTGCCGGACAAGATTGGAGCAAGTGCGTCGGCCACGGTGGGACTTCCAATCTCCTGCAAGTCATAACCAACTCGTACGACAGGCTTGTCAATCTTGATGATGCGTGTCAAATCTATCGGAGTGGCTACAATGACTACATCTGCCTTCGCCTTCTTGATTGTATCTTCAAGATCTCGCATCTGCTTGTCTCCGTATCCCATCGCCGGAAGGAGCGATCCAATCTGCGGATAAGTCTTGAACGTTCCCGCAATGGTACCTACCGCATAGGGTCGGGGATCAACCAATTCTGCGGCGCCGAAGCGTCTGGCACAAACTACACCAGCGCCAAACTTCATTTCACCGTGAGTGGTTGTCGGTCCGTCTTCGATCACCAATACACGCTTACCACGTATTTTTTCTCCACCGGAAGCACTTACGGGCGAAGCTGCTTCAATCACCAAGGCAGACGGATTGCACTTTTCTATGGACTCCCGGACTCTGGCGACCTGATCCGGAGTTGCGCTGTCAATTTTGTTGATGACGATCGCGTGAGCCATTCGCAGGTTGCACTCGCCCGGATGGTAAGAAGTTTCATGTCCTGCGCGAAGTGGATCAGAAACGGTGATGTGTACATCAGGCTTGAAGAACGGTAAGTCATTGTTGCCGCCATCCCAAAGGACCACATCCGCTTCGCGTTCCGCCTGACGAAGGATCTTTTCGAAGTCAACACCACAATAAACAATCGAGCCGCGGTCCAGATGCGGTTCGAACTCTTCCATCTCTTCAATGGTACAGTTTTGGGCCTTCAAGTCCTTGATCGAAGCGAAGCGCTGCACAGTCTGCTTAACCAAGTTCCCATAGGGCATGGGGTGGCGTACTACTACCAACTTTTTGCCCGCGTCTTTTAACAATTCGGCGACGCGGCGTGTGGTCTGCGATTTGCCGGCACCTGTACGGACTGCGCATACCGCTACGACCGGCTTGGAGCTCTGTACCATCGTGGCTTTGGCACCCAGGAAACGGAAGTTCGCACCTGCCGCCATCACTCGAGACCCCCAATGCATTACGTACTCGTGTGAGACATCGCTGTAGCTGAAGACGACTTCGTCTACCTCATGCTTTCGGATCGAAGATTCGAGGTCTGATTCTGAAAGAATGGGGATACCTTTCGGGTATTGCCTCCCGGCCAGCTCCGCTGGGTAGCGGCGGCCATCAATATCCGGGATTTGTGTCGCCGTAAATGCAACAACGTCGTAGGCGGGATTATCCCTATAAACCAGGTTGAAATTGTGAAAGTCGCGGCCAGCCGCGCCTTGAATAATCGTCTTGATTTTCTTCATTTACAGTATGTTGCGAAATCAATGCAAACCATAATTTACGGCTAAATGAAATAAAAGTCAACTGTTAAATTCACTTCTTGTGTGAGTGCGCCTGAAGTTGGAAATGGGGAAGCAAAATGATGGGAAGCTGGGGAAGTGGAAAAGCAGCGAAATTGCAAATCAGATCAAGGTCCGAGAATACTCCCGAATCCGACGACGAGTTCGGCAGCACCTCCCTCCCCGGCAGAAAGGACGACCACTCTAAACTGCACGTGTTTGAAGTTACGATCCTTCGCTATCATTCTGAAATTAAGCTCGGTCGTTTCGCCAGGTGCACAACCAGACATGCCGTTCAAACAGGTTACCACGTGTTGCAGGTCATCGGGGTGGACGAGTTTGTTCACCACATTCGAACCCATTGCTGCAATCTCTGATTCATCGTAACCGAACTGCTCGGTTAAGACGTTATTATAGGTCTGCAGCTGATAAGTTCGAAGGTTGAATACACCGATAACTTCGGGCATTGCATTCACGAGCTGCTTCAGCATGCGTTCGTGGGTTGCAGCCTCATCTGCCGCCGCACGCTGCCCGGAGATATCCCGAATGAAGGCAGTAAACTGCGTTGCTCCCTCCATCTCGATTGCCGAAATGGTCAATTCTACCGGGAACTCTGTTCCGTCTTTACGTAGCGCTGTGATCTCAACCCTGCGGCCCATGACTCCACTCTTTTTGGATTCCAAGTACTTTCGGATTCCACGACTATGGGCTTCGCGGTATCGTTCAGGAATGACGGTGTCTGCAAGCGACTTTCCGATGATTTCGTCCACGGCGAAGCCGAATACTCTTTCGGCAGCCGGATTATATTCAACCACTTTCCCGCTCTCGTCAATGGTGACGATACAATCGAGTGCAGAATCAATGACGGCTTTTCGACGTGTGTCGCGAGCTTCGAGAGCCTCTTCCATCCTCCGCTGTTCAGTGATGTCCACACCAATAATGTGCACAGTATTCACGCTCGGAACATAGTGATATGACCAGGAATAGACTCGCGGACCTACTCTTGTGCTTACACCGCGAACGATTCCCTGCTCTGCAACGCATCGCTTGACCAGCGGCTTGTGATCGAACGGCAATAACCCTGGAAACAGGTGGATTTTGAGTTCGTCAAGCAGACGAATGCCAGTCGGATTGATGTAGGTGATATTGCCCTTAAGGTCGCAGGCGAGGGCGACATTCGGGTTGGCTTTTTGAAATGCAGCAAGCCGTACGTTCTCATCCTCTGCCCTGCGACGTTCACAGGCCTGTGCAAGCGAATCAGCGACAACCTCCAGTGATTTGACCAGATATTCCGTATCGGGTCTGGCGCGATGGTCTGCCACCGTAATGACCCCCAGCACACGTCCTTTCAAGGCAAAGGGTACACAAAGATAAGAACGTATACCCAGCTCGCGAGCACGTTGTTTGATGAGGTCATCATCGTCTCCGGTTTGGAGACTTCCAAACTGCGGGAGGCCGCTGAGTGCGGCAATGCCGGCGAATGAATCCTGCATCGGTGTGCGCCGGGGATCGGTTTCTCGCACACCGACTCCGCCGACGCGAACCAGTTCATTCGAATTCGCGTCAAAAAGCTCGACGGTAACAAACGGGAATCCCCATCTCGACGAGAGAATTGAGCAAAGCTCGAGGTATGCGTCCTGCATCACCTCGCACCCAAGCATCATCTTAGAAACTTGGCTAACCGTTTCATTCAGTTCTATGTCGCGCTTACTTTCGGTGATGTCCACCCACGAGCCAATATAACCCAAGTAGGTACCATCCGCTCCAAATCGAGGAACGCCACAGTTGATAATCCAGCCGTAGTGCCCGTCATGACG
>CAZVXJ010000340.1:0-3435 GCA_964631675.1 uncultured Alphaproteobacteria bacterium | reverse complement strand
TCCATGATTGTTTTTCTTGCTGTACTGCTGGTAGGTTTGTATTACGCCGTGAAGAAGCGCGTGCTCGAATGGAAGTGATAAAATTGTGAAAAGCCCTGTACTGAAATCTGCAAGCTCCAACGGCCACGAGTTGAAAGCGCTCGAAGGCAATATCTACACAACCAAGGCCGACAAAATTCTTGGTTGGGCAAGAAAGTACTCGCTGTTTCAGTATCCGTTTGTCACGGCCTGCTGCGGCATGGAGTTCATGTCCACCGCCTGTTCACACTATGATATTGATCGCTTCGGTGCAGCCTTCCCGCGGTTTTCTCCGCGGCAGGCTGATGTGCTCTGGGTCGTGGGGACCATTTCGCACAAGATTGCTCCGATTCTGAAAAATGTTTACGAGCAGATGGCAGAGCCGAAGTGGGTGGTGAGTTTCGGTGCTTGTGCAAGCTGCGGCGGACCTTACGACAACTATGCGACGGTGCAGGGGATTGATACGATAATTCCCGTTGACATATATATTGCCGGTTGCCCGCCTCGCCCGGAAGCCGTGCTTGACGGTCTGATAAAGCTGCAAGAGCTTATTCAGAACGAAAAGCACACCGGAAAGTCTGGTCGCGGTCATATACCCCACGCAAAAGATCCGTTATGATCGCATTTCCGCCGCGGCGGGTTAGCACTACGGCACAAGAAAACCCCACGCAGTGGGCGTGCGTTACCCGCCCGGAATCTTCGTTCGCTATTTATTGAGTTTTGAGTTTTTGGTTTTTTTGAGAATCTTTTTTCCTCCCTTGCTTCCCAAGTTCCCCGAACAACTTCTGATCGAAAAAAAGTTTCCTCATGCAGTCTTCGACTGGTATGAGAAGCTCGGCATGCGCACCTTGATTATTGAGGGTGATCGCGTGTTCGATATCGTGAAACTGCTGAAAGAAGATCAAGGCTACGACTTTCTGACGGATATTACGGCCGTGGACTATCATCCGCGTAAACCGCGCTACGAGATCGTCTATCACCTGATGAACATGGAAACCAAGGCGCGCATTCGGTTAAAGGTGCAGAGCGATGACAAACATCCGACCGTGCCGAGTCTGACTTCGCTTTGGCCCATTGCCGATTGGCTCGAACGTGAAGTCTGGGACATGTTCGGTGTGAAATTCGCGGGTCACCCCAATCTGAAGCGACTCTTGCTCTATGAAGAATTCCAGGGTCATCCGCTCCGGAAAGACTACCCTAAAACCAAACGCCAGCCGCTCATTGGGCCGAAGAACTAATGGAATCGTTCGAGCACATCGGCTTAGACATCGACGCGGCAGTACCGCCTGAGGAACCCGAATTCCAACAGCAGGAAATGCTGCTGAATATTGGGCCCTCGCATCCGGCCATGCACGGCATTATTCGCATCCTGACGAAGTTGCAGGGCGAACTGGTCGTGGACACTGACGTAGAAATCGGCTATCTGCATCGGGCATTCGAGAAGAGCTGTGAAGAGAGTTCGTGGAATCAGGCGCTGATCTATACGGACCGCCTGAACTACGTCTCCACGTGCATCAACAATGTTGGCTACTGCATGGCTGTAGAAAAGATGCTCGGCATCGAATTGCCGCTTCGCGGTCAATATATACGAACGATGCTGTGCGAGATCAACCGCATCGCTGATCACCTTACCTGCGTCGGCGCATCGGCAATGGAACTCGGCGGTTTCACGGTCTTTCTCTATATGATCAAAGGCCGCGAGTATTGCTACGAACTCATCGAAGACTATTGCGGCGGGCGAGTGACAACGACAAGCACCAGAGTAGGAGGGATGCCGCACGATTTGCGTGAAGGCTGGCTGGATAAGGTACTCTGGACGATCAAAGAGATTCGCCTGATTCTGAAAGAGTGCGACATCCTGCTCACATACAATAGGATATTCGTCGACCGTATGCAGAATGTGGGGACTATCTCTGGCGACCGTGCAGTTGCCTGGGGATTTACAGGCCCCATGCTGCGGGCAAGTGGAGTGCCCTATGATGTACGAAAGGACTTTCCGTACATGTTCTATGATAAGCTGGATTGGGAAGTCCCGGTCGGTCACAACGGGGACAATCTCGACCGTTATCTCGTGCGCATGGAAGAGATGGAGCAATGCTGCCGTATTCTCGAGCAGTGTGTCGCGTCTATTCCGGGCGGTCCGGTTTCGAGTTCAGATAAGCAAGTTGTGCTTCCGGCGAAAAAGGATACCTACGGAAATATTGAAGGGTTGATGAACCACTTCAAGCTGATTATGACCGGTCACGGCATTCGCGTTCCTGAGAACGAAGTGTATTTTGCCGTGGAGGGGGGCAACGGCGAACTCGGATTTTATGTCATCAGTTATCCCGACGAATACTCAACCGATGGCGCGAATGACAAGCCGTGGCGGGTGCGCTGCCGGCCGCCGTGTTTGAATCCAGTGGCTGCGATGCCAGATCTATTGAACGGATACATGATTGCGGACATTGTGCCCACATTTGGCAGTGTCAATATGATCGGCGGAGAACTGGACAGATGAGTGCCCCGAACGGACACATCCCTGCATCTTTGGTCAAGAAGGCCGAGGAGATATTCTTCCGCTTTCCGACCGAACATCGCGAGTCTGCAGTGGTAGTCTTGATGTTCGAGGCGCAGCGCGAGCTTGGTTGCATTACTCCTGAGACGGAACAGTGGATTGCTCAGCAATGCAATGTTAGTCTGGTCAAGGTTCGCGAGGTGCTCACGTTTTATTCGATGTTCCGCACCGAAAAAGCCGGCAAACACCTGATTCAGTATTGCCGCAACATCGCCTGCTGTCTGATGGGTGGCGAAGAAGTGCAGGCGCACATTGAGAAGAAGTTGGGTATTCATCCCGGTGAAACTACACCTGATGGACAGTTTACGCTAAAATGTGTGGAGTGTCTGGGGGGCTGCTCTTGGGGGCCGATGATGATTGTGAATGAAGATCAGTACTACCAATTGACGAACGAAAAGATCGATCGCATACTGGACGGATTCCGATCCGGCAATCCGGTGGCACCAGATCATCCGACTCCATTGCTCGGCAACGTGGGGGGGCCGCTCTCCAAATGAGCGAATTGGTCGTCGCCCGGAATTTTGCAGTGCCAAATATGGCAAGCATTGATGTTGCCATGAAACACGGAGCCTATCAGCAATTGCGTAAAGCGATGCTGATGAAGCCCGAAGACGTTGTTGCACTGGTGAAGGCCTCTGGTTTGCGCGGTCATGGTGGCGCGGGATTTTCTGCAGGCATGAAGTGGAGTTTTGTACCGAAGGACAAGTTCCCGCGCTATGTGGTTGTCAATGGCGATGAATCTGAGCCTGGCACCTGCAAAGATCGCCTCATTTTCGAATATGACCCGCACCTGATGCTCGAAGGCGCGCTAATTTGTGCGTACGCTGTACAGGCCGAGCGAATTTACGTTTACATTCGCG
>CAZVXJ010000339.1:0-3436 GCA_964631675.1 uncultured Alphaproteobacteria bacterium | reverse complement strand
GTTGCAACACTTCGTACGGGTCACCAACGTTTTCCGACAGGCTGAAAGTCTGAGAAAACATAGGGCTTAGGCGGCAGTTTCACCTTGACTCTGCATGAGCATTCCCCTATATTCTATCAATACATCAGGCGCTATTCGTTTTGATGTAATTTGAGCTCTTGCGCCGGCACACCGGAGCGAGAGTGATTTACAATCCTAGAACTCCCTTTGATCGCGATATCCCGAGGCGACCACATGCACCAGTCCATTCAAATTTGTTTCAACCGGATCACGTCAATCTGTGCCTTGATTATCTTGGGTGTGGTCCTGCCAAGCGGTTCCAGCGCAATCGCGCAGGACAGTACCGGAAGTCTGAATGTCGAGATAACCAGTGTCAATATTGACTCTTTTCCACGCGTTCGAGCTTTGGTCGAAGTACGCCGGGACTCTCAAGCGGTTCTGGGCTTACCGATGGAAGCTTTCAGCCTCACAGAGAATGGCTTTCCGAGGCAGTTGCTGCCTTACTGCTATGAGAATTTTCGGCGGCCGGTAGATGTTTGCTTTGTACTGGACGTGTCGCGGTCGATGGATCCTCGCATAGAGCGCATTCGCGATGTCATCCTTGGTCTGGTGGACTCGCTGCCAAGCACCATCGATGCACAATTCTCAATTGTGCGATTCGGGCAGAGCGCGTTCGGCGAGCCGAATTCTCCTCCCGGCTACCCACGTTTCGGCGGCAGTCCGACTAACGAAAACCGGGACAGCCTTTATTCAGCGCTCCGGTTTCATGAGAGATTGGATTCGCTCACGATACCGGAGTTCATTGGCGGATATGAACCGGGTTATCAGGCGATCCTGTCGGCCATTCGCAGAACCGGCTGGAGAGAGAATTCGGAACGGTTCATCGTCATGGTGACGGATGAAAATAACGACACATGCCGTACATCGCCGCCGATAACCGCGTTTCAGCTTGTCAGCGAGATGCTGGATCTGGGGATTACATTTCTGGCCTGGTGCAATCCTCAGATTGCCTGTGATTGTTACGACAACTGCCCGCAGTCCGGACCGTGTGATGTGTTTGTGGACTTCGGATGCGCCTCGGGTGTGTCCTGGTACGCTCCGCTGGTGTTGGTTACTGAGGGAGAACTGGTGCCGATCAATCAGGACTTTACCGACATTTGGGGATTTGTCAGGAGAAAGATTCTATCGAACTACCTGATCTGTTACAACTCCGATGTCTGCTGTGAGAACGGAGTCGATCAGTCCATAGTTGTCACTGTGACTCATGATGAGGACTCCGGACTGGACTCAAGTGGATTTACACTGACAGAGTGTCCGCAGTTTAACTGGTCAGCGGCGACGCAGGCGATGATCGATGGACCGTGCAGAACTGCCTTCACTCCGCTGCAGATTTGTGCGTCGTATACATTTGGCGGCGCCGCGATTCCAGGTCTTGCGATGCTGTACTACCGCCACGATGGGGCTCAAGACTTCTACCCGGTTGTGATGACACACCAAGGAGGCGGTCTCTGGTGCGGAAACGTACCGTCTGACTCGACGGTCGGACCTCGAGTTGAATTTTTTACATGGTTCTACCGATTCGGCCCGATTTTACCCGGGATTCAATTTCCGTGCGGGGATACTGCGAGTATATGCTTCACGGTTCCGCCATTTATATCATGCAATGTGCCGCAGATATTCCGCTGCGAAGACTTGAACGTGACCGTAAATGCGGGAGATCTTGACGGCGTCATCGTCAGTAATCAGTTCTGCTATTCGATTCCGCAGCAGGGATTTGACACCTGTTTTACCTTGGCCGGTCTGCCACCATGGAATGTGACGATTCCGTGGACGCGCTTTGGCGGCGACAGTGTTTGCGTTCGCGCGCAGGTGACGGACAATAGCGGATTATCGGCCGCTTGCGGTCCGCATTGTCGCACGCCGATTCCACACCCTCCCGTCATTGAGCATACCGCGGTGGACTCACGGCTCTCTTGTACCGGGGCCACCGTATGCGCTCTGATAACAGACGCACGCAGTGATCTTGCATCCGCTGTCGTCGAATGGCGCTGCGGCGACTCGGTGGTAACCGTCCCGATGATTCCTCAGCCGCTTGTACCGTTTGCCTATTGCTCGACACTGCCGGCTCAGTTTGTAAACGAGTCGTGCAATGTGGTTTACCGCATTATTGCCACGGATAACTGCATCTATCAAACGATACACGGGCCGCATACGATCCAGACGGTGCCGCATTGCCCGCAGATAGCGGTGGACACGGTGCGAACAGCCGCGGGATGCCATCCGATTCAGATTTGTGCATTAATCTCGGACGGCGGCGGAGATTTGGCGGGGCGTGAACTTCAGTACCGCTGTGTGGGTGAGACGGAATTCACATCAATGCCGATGCTGCCGACCATTCTGCCGTTCCAGTATTGCGCAACGATTCCCGGCGCCCGCGCGAATCCGCACTGCGACATCGAGTATCGCGTCGTTGCCACAGACAATTGCTTCTGTACATCGTCCACCGGCCTTCTGACTATAAACGTGCAAACTTCTCCGCCGGGCATTCAGCATACGCCGATAGTGTCGCGATTTGATTGCCAGAATGTGGAAATTTGCGCTTTCGTCACCGATCCGGTTCAAGGACTGTCGGGTGTATCGCTATACTCGATTTGCGGGTTGGACACGCAAGTAGTGCCTATGGTCGAGCGGTTGATTCCGCCGAGTCTTTTCTGTGCCACGCTTCCGGCGTCCCATGTGAACGCGGAGGCAGACTGCAATGTGCAGTACAGGATTGTGGCATCGAACTTTTGTTATCAGCAATCCACACATGGGTGGCACACGATTCAGACAGTGCCTCACTGCCCCGTGATTGCCGCGGATACCGTGCGCGCGGCGGCTGGCTGCGGACCCATTTCGATTTGTGCAACGATTGTCGATGCGGCGGGGGACCTCGCAGCCGGAGTGCTTCAATACCGCTGTGTCGGTCAGGAGGAATTTCAGGCGGTGCCAATGGTACCGACTCTGATTCCGTTCCAGTTTTGTGCGACGATTCCGGCGAACCGACCGGACGCACGCTGCGACTTGGAGTACCGTGTGGTTGCTTCGGATCAGTGCTTCTGCACGTCCTCGACGGGTTGGCTGACGATCGACGTGCAGACAGCTCCTCCGACAATTGTTCACACCCCGATTACATCGCGCCTCGATTGCCACAATGTGCAGATTTGTGCACTCGTGACAGATCCGGCACAAGGTGTTGCGGGTGTTGTGCTTCAGTCAATCTGTGGAGTGGACACGCTGTCAGTGCCGATGTTGCAGCAGCTCATCCCGCCGACGGCTTACTGTGCATCGCTTCCGGCCGCCCATATCGCCGTGGAACCGGGCTGCGATATCCGCTACCGGATCGTGGCATCAAACTTCTGTTTTGAGCAGTCGATTCACGGTTGGCACACCATTC
>CAZVXJ010000338.1:0-3440 GCA_964631675.1 uncultured Alphaproteobacteria bacterium | reverse complement strand
TCGAATATCAAGACAGGCAGCAGGCCAGTTGATCGTGACTGGCTTGTTGCTTTATTTTGCTTGCGTTTTCCCTGCCTTTGGCCAGTCAAAGGAGCTTGAACTCGCTCAACGGGCGCTGGACAATGGAGATTATTACACCGCCATTGAATTGGCCGAGACGATTGCGGATCGACCCGATAATGGTAACCTCGTCCACTCGGCTCTCGACGTAATCCTCCTATCGCAAATCGCTCAGCAGCGATATGGTGAAGCCGCAATTACTCTAGAAAAGTGGCTTAAGGTTCTCTCCTCACGAAATGCCGATCCGAATCAAAAAGCGCATGTATATTTGCGCACGGCGGAGTTGCTGCGCTCGGAACGCAAATTTGCCGAAGCATTAAAGCACGCGAAAAAGGCAGCCGAAACAGCGCCGCTTAACAAGAATATTCAAGCTGCATACTACCTGAATGTTGGTAGAATCATGTTCAGCTCTGGCTACGATCTTTCGGCGATCGTTTGGTTGGAGAAAGCTGAGAAGTTGTTTGAGGAGAAGCCGGTTAGCCCGGGCAAGTTAGACACGTACAGAATCCTGAGTCTTGCCTGGTCGTCAAAGCTGAACTATCCGGCGGCGTTACGATACTCAGAAAAACTGATTTCGGCCGCTGCCGATTCCAAGTTCAAGTACAGGTATCGCCAGGCCTTGTTCGAGGCGGCCACGCTTCTCAGTTCGATCGGTCAAAAGCGAAGAGCATTCGCCGCCCAGCGAGAAGGTCTGAAGCTATCGCTTGAGCATCAGAATACTTACCAAGCGCGAAACTTTCTCGCCTCGCTATTGCTGAACTCCTTGTATGACGGCGACATTCCGAAGGCAACAGAATACCGGCAACAACTAAAGGCCCTTGACACCGATGATCTCTTCGGCTTCGAAACTGCATTGGGTTCAGCAACGATCGCGGGGCTTACGGGTCAGCGCGACGTCTCGGAAAAGCTTTTTAGCGAGTTAGAAAAACGAGAACATACATCGCCATTCATCCTACCGTCTTGGAAACGAACTATTGCCGAGAAAAACAACGAATGGGAGCAGGTCATTACGCACAGCCGCACCTTGCTGGAGCTCGCCGTGGCGCAGAATTTCCGAGAAGACCTCCCAGGAATATATCTGCATTTCGCAACCGCATTCTTTCATCTCGGCCAAGATGAGAAATCGCGTGAGTATTTGGACAAGACCTTGTCTCTTATCGAAGAGATTCGAGTCTCGGAGAATAAGAACCTTTCGCTCGGTTTGCTGGAAACCTATCACAACGCGTATCGATTGTTGGCACAAACGAGACTTGAGAGCCCCTTTGAAGCCTTTGAACGGTCTGACTATTTGAAGGCCCGACTTCTAAAGGACAAGATAAATAACAACCTGGCGACCGGCCTGAAATCCGAGATGTCACCGGATCTGCGGCGACAACTCGAAATCCTTTCATTGAGGATGATCGAGGCGCCCGAGGTAGCTTCCGAAATCAGCAAACTCGAGACTTCGTTTACAACGTACGTCCCTGAGCGGACACTTCCAAAGCCCGACTTTTCCGGATTGGACACGAGCGCCGACCTCGACGGCAAGACAGTCATTTCCTACTTCTTTACTTTAGATCGACGGCTCCTTGCATTCGTATGGGAGAAGGGTAAACCCATGCAATCCGTCTACCTTCCCGTGTCAGAAGATGACGTCGAAGCAAATGTGCTTAGAACTGAAGACAAGATCAAGAACCGGATCTTCTTCAAGCGTGATGGCAAAGAACTGTTCGATAAGTTGCTAAAACCGCTGAGCATTTCGGGCCGGCACCTTATAATCGTCCCCGACAAACATCTTTGGAAAGTTCCATTTCAGGCGTTAAGTGCGGACGGCGAAAGATATCTGATCGAAGACAAGGTCATAAGTTATGCCCCATCCGTCTCAATTCTTCTCGAACAGCTAAGAGCCCCAAGACCTGTCCGCCGCACGATCCAAGCCTTTGCGAATCCATCGTTCGATAACCAATTTCTGCAGTACGTGAATAACGAAGCCACCGCCGTCGCCGACATGTTCGGTTCGCGACCGACTCTTAACGCGACCACCTCGGATTTTCGCAGGGGCTCAGATAAGGCGGATATTCTGCATTTTTCAATGCACGCACAAGTCGATAACGACGAACCCCTGGATTCGTTCTTAGGATTCAGGAGAGTTGGAGCAAATGACGGCCGTCTAACTGTCGAGGACATTTTGAACTCAAAGCTTAAGAAAGGCAGCCTTGTGTTTCTTGCTTCCTGCGACACAAACAATGTGTTAAGCGGCGAGGGTCTCGTGAGCCTCGCCTGGGGAATGATGGGTGCCGGAGCAACGACGGTGGTTTCCGCTCAGTGGGAAGCAAATGACAAACTGACCAGCGTCTTCAGCAAGACATTTTATGGACACCTCAAACAAGGCCATTCATCCGCGGCAGCACTACAACGAGCATCCCTGGACATGATCAGCAACAAATCGAGCAACATGCACGAACCCTACTACTGGGCAGACTTTACGCTAAACGGGGATTTTCGTTGAAATCTTAATCAAGATCGGCAAGAAATTCTGACGGCACATCACCGCTTGTAACAAGCAGAAAGTCACGTGCTCGCGTGCATGCGACGTAAAGCAAATGCCGTTCTGTGTCATAGACTTCCTTGAGATCTGATTCTTCGGTGACTGAGCTGATACGTTCCTGTAATGGAATTACTTCATCATCGCAGGCCATAACCGCGACGGCCTTGAATTCAAGTCCTTTGGCAAGGTGCATTGTGCCGATCGAAACTCGGCCTGAAATTTCATCGAAAACACGGTTTAGGTCCGTGAACTCAAGTCCTGCTTGTGAAACGGCTTGCCTGGCGCGATCCGTTTCTTGATTAGACCTGACAAATACAGCAACTTCACTCGGGGCAATACCTTTGTTTGCCAAATCCTTGATCCAACCGGCTACACGCTCGATCTCGGCCTCGTGGGAGTCGAGAGTTTCGATTAGTGGCTGTGGCCCATTGAAAACCGACACTGTGCCTCTGCGTTCCTCTATATTTCCGTCAACGTCTGCCACTTCCGGGCCAAGAAGGCGGTCGGCACTTGTTCTGATCTGATGCGAAGTTCTGTAGTTCACACGCAGAGTGCGAGAACGGCCTCTGATATCGACCCCAAGCGATTTCCAGGAGTACGCCTGCTGAAAGATGCGCTGTCCGAGGTCGCCTGCGAAGAAAAGTCCGTTCGGCTTGTCACCGGCAAGTGCGGCCAGGAACTTCAGCTGTGCGGGATTGATATCTTGGGCTTCGTCAACAACCGCGAAATCATAAGGACGATAATCTTCACTCGACATCTCTTCCGCAAGCCGCCAAAACATTCCGGCAGGTGTTACATAACCTTGTTCAGTCAGACCTTGTCTGGCCCTTTCGAATATCTGCAACAGCAAGCT
>CAZVXJ010000337.1:0-3480 GCA_964631675.1 uncultured Alphaproteobacteria bacterium | reverse complement strand
ACGCGAGGTCACTGTTCGGATTGGAACCAGGTTCGATGTGAGCCAACGAGCCGGCAGCAACCAGGGTCACACGTTCGGAACCGATGTACCGGACAAGGATAAGGATGCGTTGGTAGAGTCTCTGAAAACACTGTAATCCTACAAACCGGGCCCAGAAAGGCCATGCTGACAGCCGCAATGGAACAGAGAGCGTACGTCCGACCATCACCTGCAGGCAGCCCATCGTCGAGCGTGACGACCTGAGTCGTCCTTCAGCGTTTTTCCACTTTAGTTCAGAGGCATGATCAGATACCGAACGTATCTCATTGGATACAGCGGAGAATCTATTTCGATACACGCTCCAACATTTACAAGTGACTTCATTGCGCCAGGACAGGAAGTCAGTCTGGATAAGCCATTATGATTTAAGCAGTTATTTGGTCTTACCGGAATCGATGCTGAAAGGCATGCGTGTTGCTGGTTGTGTATTGATACTTATTGAAACAAGTTATTACGTTATGAAAACTAGGCGTTGACAATAGGTCAGTGAACAATTTATCTCAGGAGGTGGCTGATGAGGTGTCGATATATGCTAGGGCTTTCAAGTGCGACTATTCTCTTGTTCCTCTCCATGACAGGCTGTGACAAGCTCAACATTCCAGGAGGCGGGATGGCGGGCTCGCCCATGGCTGAGCAACTGGCTGCCGGCGCGATCAAAGCTAGTCCTCCCTCAACCGTGGCCACAGCTATTCCTCCCTCAACACTGGCACGGCTGGGAAATGTAATCTACGACTGGGAAGTTAAGCGACGGGAAAAGGAAGACGACCCTAATGTGACGGCCCAGATGCACCGAATCTTTCAGCGGCTGAAGGAAGTTGCACTTGCCGACCCTACCTACGGCGCGGTGGCCAAGGAAATGGATTGGAAACTCAATACGATACGAGACAAAGAAATTGTCATGGCCGATGCGTATCCCGGCGGTGGGGTCGCGATCTATAACGGAGTGTTCACGATCGCAGAAAACGAAGGCGCGTTAGCTGCCATATTGGGCCATGAGATGGCTCATGTGCTGGCTCGGCATGAACTCAACCGCATGACGGGTGACGTGGCGGCGACGGCGATGACCGTGGGATCAGCCATTGCGTCGGGCACAATGCCGGACAAGATGGATCCCAAAGTCATCGGGCCGGTGGCTGGTGCGTTGGGAATCGGGTACATATTCGGAGTGCGACAGCCATGGCAGCGAGCGAATGAACTGGAGGCGGACTGTCTCGGCCTCTTGTTGGCGGCCAAAGCCGGATACGACCCAGAAAAGATCAACGGGTTTTGGCGAAGAATGAATAATGACGCGACAAAAGCAAACGATTCGTATCAGTTTCTAAACGATCACCCCATCAATGAGAACCGGATTACCCATATCAAGACCACGTGCCTGTCTCCAGCCCAGAAAGTATACGATCAAGTAGAGAGTGTGCATCGACAGGATGCTTCTGCTACGTTACCGGACGTCGCAGGGTGATGGCGCCAATGCGTGGGAAGGTTGAGGTAGGACGAAGCGTGAGATCAAGGGAGAGCCTATCTCAAACCGCAGGGGGATCCAGTAGTAGCGGTTCAAACCGTATCTGGTCACGCGTGATCAGTACGTTCGCACTTGCTGTGCTGGCCGGTGCGTTAGCCGCCTGCGGCGTGGGGTTTGCCGGAGGGCAAGGTCGGACCGGATACGTCCCGGTGGACCAGAAGAACGGCCCAGATCGGACAGGAAGAGCACTCTTGGTTGGCGATCAAGATGAACCGGCTGGATATGGGCTCTATAGTTATGTGCTGTTCGAGTCTCGCCCAAACGCCGAGACCGAGCCCGTCTACCTTGCGATCATTTCAGCCTGTTTGAAAGAAGTTCCGGATCTTGATGGACTCAAAAAGAAATATCCTAATACGAAGTCGCTCAATGCGATGTTCATTCCGGTCAAGGTGTTTACGCCTGAGCAGTCCGAACACACACAATTGAAGTTGATGGCGAAAAAGATTCTTGCGGAGTACAACTACGACCGGGCGCAAACGATTCTCCATCGGCTTTCCAAGATCTATAGGAATGGCGGCCCCTACCTTGTATCCAGTCTTGATCGGGTTTCGAGTACGAGCAGGATAAGCCCCTCATTGTTTCAGGATTTGTCAGCAGTTCGCCTAGTGTCCAATCAAGACGATTGGACCAAAATGGCCTATGAGTGGGTGCTCGACTTCGTCGATCGAGTCAGCAACCCCCAATCCACGGGCTGGGATGATGCCACGTTGGCAACTTTCAGCGACAAGATTCGGGAAAAAATGGAACCCGCATTCGCAAGCTATGGAGTACGTGCCGACCAGTTAGATCTCAAAAAGTACATCGTTTTCCCAATACCAGATAACCAAGCAAAGAGGATATTTCCCTTCCCGTCCTGGAAGCCCGGAGTAGACGATGGCGGTCCTAACCTCATCACTGTTCAGGATCAATTGCATTCCGTACCAAGGCCAGTTTCTTTCCCAAGTCAGCCTGCACCAGTGCGTCAAAGAGGAGACGCCTGCGACGGACGATGCCGGGTTCATTAGCGAAATGACTCGCTTCTTTATAGGCAGCGATTGCGACATTAATGTAGCGATCGGGGGCTGAGAGCGCCAGCCCACTATAGCTCAGCCCCATCGCATCAAGCGCGCGGTAGTATCGGGACGTTCGTTGGAGCACCTCTGCAGATTTTTCCAGCGCCGTCTCGAAGGATTCGGCTGCCTCATGCACCTTCCCCCACCGTTGCAGAATCACCCCACGAAGCGCGTACGCTTGAGGACTAAATAGCGGGGTGTCATATCGCACGGCCTCGTCAGCGATAGCCGCTGCATCACTCAACTTATCGTCCCGGAGTAACGCCGTGGCCAGTTCGATACGAGTGGTTTGCTTCAGCTGCACATTTTGAGTGACATCGGCCAGTAACATGGCATCTTTGAAGTCCTTGGGGGACAATTTGTAGAGGGGCCCGCTTAACTTGATGATTCCCAGATTCCGTCTCGCGGCGGATTCCCCGAGTTGAAATCCATTTGTGACGGCAATCCGGCAAGCATCGCCACATTCCCGCTGCGCTCGATTAATGTCACCCTGTGCAAGAGAATATTCTCCAAGATTGAGCCGCGCAACCACTTCGATCTGCCTGATCTCCAGCTGAAGTTTGTCGCGCATGAGCGCCAGCGCGCGTTCACTGGCTTGCCTCGCGACGGACATCAGACCAAGATGGGCCAACGTCTCACCGATGATGTTCCAGATATGCGCTTCCCACGCACCTTGTTTGGTCTGCTGCGCCATGTCCAACGCTGCCATGCAGTAGAGCGTCGCTCCCACAAGATCGCCAAATTCTTGTTTGCACACGGCGAGATTGGCAAGATAGCGGCATTCCCCGCTCGGATCGCGCGCATCTCGGACGCACGTCAACCCCTCCTCATATTTTTGAGCTGCGCGATCGAGGTCTCCAAGTCGGTGAT
>CAZVXJ010000336.1:0-3484 GCA_964631675.1 uncultured Alphaproteobacteria bacterium | reverse complement strand
ATGCGACCTGTCACCCTCGGGTGAACTGCTGCTGTACTTCGCAGCGAAGCATACACCTCCGTATGGAACGTGGACGGCGGTGAGCAAGCCGCCATTTTTTACGGCGCTGGCGTTGTGGCCCAAGGGCGATGCCTGGGGCGGAGGCGGGCTGTTTGGAAATGAGAACCAGATTTTGCTCAATCATCCGGAGCACCAAATGACATTGGCTGACGGATTCTCGTTGGCCAAACGCATGCGCATAAAACCGCTGCACGAGCGGGCAGGTTGTGGTGAGGACAATCCGATTCATCATATGCGCTTACTCAGAGATGGTTGGAAGTACGTGCAAGAGGGCAAGTATCAGCGCGACAAGTCGAGCAATCTCACATTTCCCTTCGATCCGCCAGAGGTTTACTCGAAACCATTCAAGTTCTCCAGCAAGCACACCTATTGCCTGAATATGATCATTCACGGTATCCACGAGCAGAACGGGCCCTGGTATGTGATGGATTACGAAGTGGTCGATGCAGAAGGAAATGTCATTGTGCGACTGGGCCGAGTTGATTGGGCTGATTGGGATTCTAGTGGTGATCTGCTGTTTGCGAATGCCGGCAAAATATTCAGACTTTGCAGAGCCCAGGAGAAGCCGTTCCTGAGCGACCCGAGTGATGCGCGGGAATTGATCGATCTTACTGACGCTAAGTTTGAAGAGGTTGCACCGGCGCCATCGGCGAAACGCTGGTGACTTTACTTCGCGGTATCTTAGATATGGACTGTTTCTTCGTTTCAGCGCTGAGGCGCTGGGCTGGAGCCGATTGCACCTGATGCAGACGGATTCTTCATCTTCTCTTTGATCGTTTGAATCAACTTGTTGGTGGCGACGATATCATCCTTGAGTCCAAGGTGATCTGAAATGCGCACCTTCTGATCCAAACTGGCTATGTAGTAATCGTTGTTCTGACCCCATCGATTGCGCATACGCGGAAGCTGCTCATCGATGACGGACAGTGCCTCTTTGTACTTGCCCATCTGCTCCAGGTTTGAGGCCATCTCAAAATACGCCGTGTAGCCTTCGTCGCTCATCTGAGCTCCATGCGTCCTTTTCTCGACCATGAGTGCTTCGCGATAGAGCTTGTTTGCTTCATCGTTTCTGTCCATACTGCATAACACCCGCGCGGCGTCGGTATAGACCTCTACCAGATGTTCGCTGTTGCCGTGGACGCGTAACATTCCGATCACGCGATTCAGCGTCGCATAAGCATCACTAAAGTGATTTTGGTCGGACTGCGCATCGGCCAGATGCTCGTAAAGTTGAATGTGCGATTCCGGCGGTGTATGCAGCTTGTCATAAGTCGCTAGCGCATACTGGTATCGTTCCTCGGCGAACTTTCCGTAAGTCTCGAAGGGAAACTCTTGCCCGGTGCCGCCCCGATTGAACGCCCAATATGCATCGGCGATCTTCGTATTGAGCATGGCTTGATCGGCTGGAGGAATGTGCAGTTTATCGGAGCGCTCCAGGGCCGCTTTCCAGATGGCAATTGCCTTGTTCCCATCGCCAGCATTGTTGGCTTCACTCCCTGCAAGAAGGAAGTCCTTCCAATCTTTGCTGCTTTCTAGATCGGCAGGCAGTTTGAACGGTTCTGGTGGAGGTTGTGCCGGTTCCACAACCACGGGGATGTTGCGCGAATCAGGTGCCATCGTATGCGGCAACAAGAAGGCGGCGCTGAAGAAAATAATGGAGGTCATGACCAACGCGATGGAGCCGACCGATGGCAGTGAGCTGGCGCGCCGTTTGATGTAATTGCGCAGCGTCCGTCTCCATTGCTTGAGCAATCCTGCGCGCGCTTTCTTGGGGTCGTATTGCGCGGCATCAAGGGCCATGTTCAATTCGCCCACCGATTGAAATCGGGAGTCAGGATCTTTATCCAGGCACTGCATCACTATCTGCTCCAACGCAGGCGGCACGCCTGCGTCTGGGCGCAGTCTGTTAATGGGACGAGCGTCTTGCTGCAATTGTTTGACGATGACCTGAATGGCGTTATCGGCGGCGAAAGGAGGTGTTCCCGCCAGGCATTCGTACATCACCACTCCCAGTGAATAGATGTCCGATCTCTCATCGAGTTGATAACCGAGACACTGCTCAGGGCTCATGTATACGGGGCTGCCGAGCACGTCGTTGGACTGCGTCAGTTTGGTCATACTCTTTGTCGTCGGTTGCATGACCCTGGCAATTCCGAAGTCGACAAGTTTGACGATTTCATGATCGTCGCCCGTGATCATGATATTGCTCGGCTTGATGTCGCGGTGAATAACGCCGGCGCTATGTGCGTGCTGGAGCGCCTCACAGACCTGCGCCATAATGGCGAAGAACCTGTCGAGTTCGATGAATCCCTCTTTGTTCAGCAAACCTTCCAAACTCTGACCTTTGACAAAATCCATCACCAAATATGGTGCGCCATCAGGAGCAATACCTGAGTCATAAATGGAAATTAGATTAGGGTGTTCGAGCATGCTGGCGGAGCGCGCTTCTTGTTGAAAGCGCTTGATGTTGATCGGATCTTTCGAATGCTCCGGATGCAGCATTTTGATGGCAAAATGCTTGTTCAATTCTTTGTGTCTGGCGCGGTAGACCACGCCCATTCCGCCCTGACCGATTTTCTCCAGGATTTCATACTTATCCAGCGAGGGCACGTCAGGAATTGGCGCTTGAACGCTCCTATCGGCAGCTACGCCAGTCGGTGAGTTGTCGGCTGGCGCGGCGGTTTCAGCCGGCTCCACCAGATCGAGGCGCTCTTCCACTCTGGGATCGTAATACGGGCGCTGTTCGCTCATCTAGCTTGATTAATAGTCTCGCGGTGACTATGTTAAAGCTTACCCGAAAGCCCAATATGTTGCTTAAAGAAGGAAATCAATAGGTCAGTAACAGTGGCGGCGATTGGTCAGCCCGTAGATTGCTCGCGGTATGACCTGCTGCAAGATCTGCCCACCGATGTTATTACAGCCCGGATTGTAGGGACGATAGTTCTGGTGGCATCCCGGTTGATAGTTTTGATACTGGGGATAATAGTGCTGCTGCTGGGGATAATAGTTTTGCTGCCCGGGAATGTAATAGTGCTGACCGGGATAGGGTTGATATCGCGGCTGGTGCCAGTTGTTCGGATATGATGGATAGCTGTTCCAGTTGTGACAGTTGCCGCTGTTGATTGCTGCCAGGACAATGGGCAGAACCAAACGCGCTATGCGACCTTCGTCTACATACGGCGGTGGGTAGCTGTTCCAGTTCTGTGGATACATGTCTGGGCGATAGTTTACGCCCGGATTGCAATAAGCATCTCCGGGGCGGCATGTGCCCGGAGCATTCCACGTCGTGTCTTGGGGGCGATAGTTGCCGGGCTGGTTATAAGGGTCACCTGGTCTATAGTAGCCCGGCGGGTTGTAATAGCTATCTCCAGGTCGTGTGCTACCGGGTGCGGTATCACCGCTCCAGCGGTAGTAGTCGAAGTTG
>CAZVXJ010000335.1:0-3500 GCA_964631675.1 uncultured Alphaproteobacteria bacterium | reverse complement strand
GCCGCCGCGACCATTTTCATGACACGCGTAATCTGCTGCGTGGATTTCACGCTGCGGATTCGGCGTTTTATTATCTTAAGTCCGGACATTTAGTTGATCTTCTTGCCCTCACTTCACCCTTAATCCGGAAGTGAGCGTCTACTAACTACTACTCTTTGATCTTAGCTTTCCAAACAACCATCCCCACAACAACAACATGCCTAAACTCTGACTGCCTGACACGATTCTCCCAGCCAGATCATTGCCATAAAACCTTGTCAATTTCATGGTAAACAGAAATACCGCAGTGCCCAGCAGGATGTTTCGCCAACGACTGTCGCCCTCGACCCACGCACTGTGAATTGCCCAGCCCAGTACCGGCAACACATACATCCAATAGTGCTCCCAGGAAGTCGGAATCGCGAGCAGGATCGCGGCAATCCATAGTCCTGATGCGGGGACCAATCCGTCGCGCACTATGTGGCTGCGTCGACTCCACATCAGCCATAAGGACGAACCTCCAAGCAAAACCGCGATCGTCCACTTGGACATCACAATCCACGGCCCGGCAACGGCCGGATCGTGCCAAATGTCGAAATCGGTAAACAACCGCAGAAACCATCCGGTCAGCGATTGGTTCCCGAAAAACACCCAGGCATACTCACCGACTTCCCTAACTGCTTCAAACCAACTTGCATGAATGGAAAAACCCATCAGCAAGAGCGAGAGAACATACACACTCACCGTCACTGCAACGGCTACGACTACCGTCCGGTACCGCTGAATGACGGCAGCAATCATCAGAAATGCAAGCGGAAAGACCTTCAATGCACCCATCGCACCAAGCAAGATTCCCGCGCGGGATTCCCGGCGATCCCGCAGTGCCAGCAATCCGAACCAAACCATCGCGGCTTGAATGGGAACTATTTGCCCGAGTTTCGTTGCCCGCGCCATTGGATAGGTGCAGAGCACGAGAGCGAGCGACCACAAGAAACTTCGCCAACTCAAATTTGCGTCGCATGCCCGTATCAGGAGATGTGCAAACACGAAGAGCAGGAGGATGTTGATTACAAAGAGCACGTTTCGCCAAGCAATTGCCGAATAGTCGGCAACGGGGGACAGAATCAATGCCAGAAACGGCGGATAGTAGGGCTGGTTCGGAGTGCCGTCGGCCTGAAGCATCTCAGCAATCGGGGCCCGATGCTCGACCCACTGCGGGTAGTGCTCAAGAGTCGTGTAGATCCACTCCGGTTCACCGTGCTTCCATTCGTAGGCAGCATAATGATTGCAGAATAAATCCACGACCCACAGCGGCATTGCCGTTCTCTGCCAAAGATAGACACCAACGATCAGCGTCAGTGCCAGCATCCAGTCCGGCGGATGGCCGGAAGGTCGCCTCAAGAATTGCGATGACACTTCACTTACTCCCCTACTTGGGCAAATCAGTGAAGCACTTCTGCATTTGCTTGCTCCGCCAGTTCAGGTTTCCAGAAGAAACGCTAACTTACTTTCCCCAAGTCGCTTTGAAGTCTTTCACAAGACCATGCAGCTTTGCGTCGAGGTCTGCGTCGATGACTTTCTTCTCGCGGATGGTTGTGAGGGTGTCTTTGCCGATACTGCGAATGAACTTCAGCAGGCCGGCTTCAAACTTCTTCACATCATCGACCGGAATGTCATCCAGGTAACCCTTGGTTCCTGTCCAGATGATAGCCACTTGCTCTTCCACCGGCCACGGCGCATATTGTCCCTGTTTGAGAACTTCCATGAGCCGGGCGCCACGCGTCAACTGCTGCTGGGTGGACTTGTCAAGGTCCGATCCAAACTGGGCAAATGCAGCAAGCGCACGATACTGCGCCAGATCGAGGCGCAACGTACCACCGACTTGCCGCATGGCTTTGATCTGTGCATTACCACCCACGCGCGAAACCGAAATACCGGCATTGATTGCCGGTCGAATGCCTGAATAGAACAGGTCCGATTCCAGGAATATCTGCCCGTCCGTAATTGAAATGACGTTCGTTGGAATGTAGGCCGATACGTCACCGGCCTGAGTTTCAATGATCGGGAGCGCTGTCAGCGATCCGCCGCCAAGCGTATCAGACAATTTGGCGGCACGTTCCAGCAAACGTGAGTGCAAGTAGAACACATCGCCCGGATATGCTTCCCGGCCCGGCGGGCGACGAAGCAGGAGCGAAAGCTGACGATAGGCCCAGGCGTGCTTTGTCAGGTCGTCATAAATGCAGACGGCGTGTTTCCCATTATCACGGAAGTACTCACCCATCGCAGCGCCGGAATATGGAGCGAGAAACTGAATTGGCGCCGGCTCGACAGCGGTGGAAGAAACTACAATCGTGTGTTCCATGGCACCGTGTTCTTCGAGCACCTTCACAACTTTCGCAATCGTGGAGCCTTTTTGCCCAATCGCGACATAGATGCAAACAACGTTTTGGCCCTTCTGATTGATTATCGTATCGAGGGCGATCGTGGTCTTCCCGGTCTGGCGGTCGCCGATAATCAGCTCGCGCTGGCCGCGGCCGATTGGCACCATGGCATCAATCGCCTTAATTCCCGTTTGCAGCGGCTCTTTCACGGGTTGTCTGCTGATTACACCTGTCGCGAGCCGTTCCACCGGATTGAATTTCTTTGCCGTAATCGGGCCTTTGCCATCCTGCGGAATTCCAAGCGGATTGACCACACGTCCGACCATCTCCTCGCCTACCGGAACCTGCACAACTCGCCCGGTACGTTTGGCAACACTGCCTTCGGAGACAGTCTGATCACTGCCAAACAGCGCGCAGCCAACATTGTCCTCTTCGAGGTTGAGCGCCATCCCCTGCACGCCGCCCTCGAACTCCACCATTTCGCCGTACATCACTTTGTCGAGGCCATACACACGGGCGATACCGTCACCCACATAGACCACGCGTCCCACTTCGTCGACGGATGAAAGCGCCTTGTAGTCGGCGATTTGTTCTTTTAGAATGGAAGTAATTTCTTCCGGTCGAACTCTGCTCATAATTTTCGTTATTCCGCTTCTTCGATTTTAGCTATTGAGCGTCAGGCCTTCAGCGTCGTTCTTAACGCTCGGCCATCCGCGACCGAAGTCCTTCGACTTTGCGCACCAGCGATCCGTCAAAAACCCGATCCGGCCATTCGACAATGATACCGCCCAGGATTTGAGGATTCGTCTTCCAGGACACGAGCGGCTTCTTACCGCTCGACTTCTTCAGGTGTTCCGTGATTTGCCCCTGCAGGCTGTCGTCCACAGGCACGGCTGTGGTTACTGTCACATTTACCAGACCTTCTTTCGCACGCCACATCTTTTCAAAGATGGTACTGATTCCGAACAGCACCTCTAAGCGGTCCGCATCGATCAGCACGTGCAGAAAATTCTTTGTGACTTCGTTTGCGCCGATTTTGTCGCCAAGCGCACTCATCAAGGCTTCCAGTTTTCGTTTGCCAAGTCCTGGATTCATCACCAGAACTGCAAACTCCTTGTGATCCTGAAGGGCGCCGGAGAG
>CAZVXJ010000334.1:0-3530 GCA_964631675.1 uncultured Alphaproteobacteria bacterium | reverse complement strand
ACAATGCGTTCGCATCGAAGCCGGTAACCCGCTTGTTGACGGCAATCACAGCAACACTGTCCGCAAACTTCCGTTCTAACACATACGCATCCTTGGAGACGTACCGCGTTTCTTGGGTTCCATAAGCGAACGCATAATTGCTGGATCGTATTGACGATAGAATTTGCAAAAGAGCATACAGGGGCGATTTTTCATCAAATGACGACATCCAGGCCCTGGTATACGGATCGCCACCGCCCTTAGTATCATGATGCAAATATTGCTCTGTTCCATAATAAACCACAGGAGTGCCTCGCATCGCGAATTGCAGTGCTGTAGCAAGGCACAGCCCAATTTTATCGTCCTTAAGGCTGAGCAATCGTGGCAAGTCATGATTGTCGATAAACGTAATCAATGAATTAGCGTTGTCGATATCGTTATTCTCTTGCAACAGTACTTTGTGGATTTCCTCGAAGCTCCCCTCATCCTTCGTGAATGCATTGCGAACAGCGTTGGCGAGGGGAAAGTCGATCAACGATATTCCACCCTTGTTAGCGAACTTTACAGCATCACGGTAAAGGGGATCAGTCGTAGTGTAAAGCCACCACTCTGCCATGATGAGGTGGTCGGACTTATTGTAGAGTTCACTGGCTAACGTCTGCTGCCACCCCCAATTGGTATGTTTAGCCGCATCCAGTCTGACGCCGTCAGCACCATGCTGTTGAAATTTCTCAGCCGCCGCTTTGAGGTAGCGGTCAATAAACTCTTGTTCTTGATTCAGGTCCGCTAAATAGTAGATAGTGCCGTATTGGAGTTGGTAACGATTGTTCTCATCGCTGATCAGAGGCATGTGATTGAAGTACTTATATCGATCGAACTGAGGATCGCCCTTGTAATGCCCATCGTCCCAGAATGCTCCAAACTCGCCATGATTGTATTGGCTGGTGTGATTGAAGGGCATGTCGACAATAATCTTTAGTCCGAGTGCGTGCGCGTCTTTAACAAGATTGTCGAACTCTTTCCATGAACAGGTGGCGTCGCCAAAGTGCTCTTCGATTCGTTTAAAATCCCGGGCGTGATAGCCGTGGTATGGCGTGATTACACTGCCATCAGCATCGATTGTCGGTTTGTTTACGTTATCTATCGCGGGAGAAATCCAGATTGCCGTCGCGCCGAGATTCTTGATGTACTGTAGCTTTTGCCTGATGCCGGCCAGATCTCCACCCCAATACGCCCGCCAATTCTTCTTCTCGGGATCGAACATGCCTTTGCTTATCTCCGGGTCATCATTACTCGAATCACCATTGCAAAAGCGATCTGTAAACACTTGGTATATGATGTCGCGCTGAAAATCAGCTGCTAAAGCTGATCTAGCCGCGATACACATCAACGCGATACACATCAAAAGGATGCCGGCGACATAGCAACCAAACGAACGGCGGCAATGTTTCATTTCCTTCCTCTTCGCAATAACCACCGAGTCTGCGCTATCATATCGCAGCATGTCAGCATTGTTGAAGAGAATCGATATGACCAATCAAACGCAATACAACATCAACCTGGATGTCCGCTTCGAGGCTCTTGAAGTCGTCGATGTCCCCAAAGTGATAGAGGCTTGCAACGACAAGTGGTTCAATCAGACACTGTGCCAAGTGAACGATTCAGTGGTACGGTTGGGAATTCTCGAGGGCGAGTTTCACTGGCACAAACATGACAGTGAGGACGAATTCTTTTACGTCATTGAAGGCAAGCTAATCATCGACCTGGAGGGACGAACAGTCGAACTGACTGAGCGCCAGGGATTTACGGTCCCCAAGGGCGTTATGCACAAGACTAGCGCGCCGCAACGGGTGATTGTCCTCATGATCGAATCAGCCTCAGTCGTGCCCACGGGCTATATTTAAGACAACTCTCGTCAAAAAAATCAAGAAGTCGTATATATACCGCTGGACATGCCCAACGCTCCCAAACAGAATAGGAACCCAATATCCTGTCAGGGTGGCTGATACCGACACATCTAGAGGTTGAAATCACAGCAAATGTTTCCCCGGACAAACTTCCAGGAGACTGCTATTTCCCGAATATTGGCAGTAAGAAAAGAAATTCTCGAACCTGGCGGATTCTTCGACGCGACACCACCGCACGAACCGATTAGAATTTCTACAGGCAACGCGAAACAAATTTCCTCTCAAAGCGCTAAAGATGATAAGAGCAAAAAGGCTGATTTGGGAACAGCAAGTCAAAGTCTCGCGAGCACGACACTTGCCGCATGGGTCACCAGGCAATGTGCCTCGGAAAGAGCGATCAGGGCCAGGTATTTCCAGCGCTGACCAACTCGATCTGTTGTGCGTGTCAATTGCTCTCATGTGCTCTTGGGCCGCTGCAGCTTGCCATGTCAGTGCGTCAGCCAGCGATCCACAAAGCACGAACATCAGTCAATCCAGGAATCTTCCCGCGTGCCTGCAGCGAATAATGGAGGCGAATAGTTTTGACGATGGCGTGCCTGGAGAGGGACAGCCAAGCCCTAACTACAAGGCATATGCTGATGCCCGCTCAATGATCACTGGACTGGAAACAGCCGACCTGAAATGGGTACGCAGTCACGGCACGCCTGCCGCTCAATTGTATGCGGCGGTGCTGCTCTGGGAGTCAAGCCGCGTCAGCGCCGAAGATGCCTATGGCCCGTTGATTGGCAACAAATCTGCCGTCCGCTATCTTAGTGGCTGCAAAGGGACGGAATCCACTGTCGACGAGGTTGCCCGCACGTTTCTCAAACAGGGTTTCTACTACAACTTCAAGCCTTCCATCTTCTGCAAACTAACAACTCCCTCCGATAAACACCACAAGTAAGATCTCCTCGATTAGGGTTTTACCTAACTGCCAATTGCTGGTCACCCCAGCCCCGGCAGTACAGGCTTATTAGAGAATATACATAAGCAAACCAATTTGACACTGGGTTTGATATGTTGGAAAGTGACGCCCCAGAGGAGTCCCAGCAATGCAGCGTCTCCCGCACCCCGAACGGGATCGGTTTGCGGCACTTTCCGCGCGTCTTCAGGCACTCTTGGCCATGACAGAAGCGTTGGGTAGTGCCAGACAACCGACCTATGGAGCGGGCGCCTGGTTCGATCGACCTGCCGGTTTGATCGATCAGGAGCCGAACAATTGTGCTCAAGATGAATTTTCCGCTTTAAATGCCCTTATTCACGATCGCGCGGCCCGCTGGTCGAAAGAAGCTCGCGCCGTAAAGTTCGATATCGAATTCGAAGCAATCGAGCAGGAACGGCGCCGGGTAGCCAAAGATCTGCACGACGAGATTCTTCCGGCCCTGTCACGATTGATCCGCTCTATTCAGGCCAATCCGCCTAGCGAAGGAACAGAGTCCCTCATTGCTGAGGTCCATACGACCATAGCCACTTTCCGAGATTTGCTTGGAGAGTTGCATCCAGTCGACCTGGAAGAGCTGGGTCTGGTGCCGGCCCTGAACAATATCTGCAAACGTTACGCTCGCCTTACAGGACGGAAGGTGATATTCAGAGAGCACAGCGATG
>CAZVXJ010000333.1:0-3549 GCA_964631675.1 uncultured Alphaproteobacteria bacterium | reverse complement strand
CGAACGAGGTTCCGGGATTGGAAACGGCGACGTCCAAATGCAGGACCAAGGTAGCTGCATCGGAGACTGCATGCGGCAGGTTGAATGTGAACGTCGCCGTTCGCGATCCATCAATCGTCGAGCCGTACCAGATGAGACCCGATTCAGATTCGCCGCCGACACTATGAATGAACGACTCCTGCTCAATGTACTCGAACGCTCGAGTAGTTGTCACCGGAGTTCCGGTTGGGGCAGTCGAAATGGGATCCATACGCAGACCGGCCGAACCTGTTACATCGAGTCCAATCCAATAGATGTTCTCATTTGTGAATGGGTTTTGGTGCGCCCAATCTGCGAGATAGCTTGAGTCACAATAGTCGAACCCTTTCACTCCGACGCCGTAGAACAAGACTCTATCCTGTTCGTCAAAACGATTGTCGCCACCGTCTTCAACAAGAATTGCATTTTCGATCAGCTCGGTTTGCTGAAGGTCTGACGGCAACTTCTTGAGAAGTCGGCCGCCGTTGCCGAAGACCTTGATTTGCGATGACGGCAATCCGATTAAATCGGCACCGCGCGATCGTAGTGCAGTGCCAGTAATTGCATAGAGTCCTTGTTCAGAGACGGCGAGCCGATGAAGAGGAAACTCCGGCCACGAATCAAGAGAACGACTCGATGTTTCAGCCTTCTCAAGGTGCCACCACTTAGTGGCGATACTGCCGTTCATCGCCAAACTCGGTATAACGCGTGATTCGCGCTCGATGAGCGCGGTAGTTCTCGGCACCCCGTCAAAATCCACGCGCAAACTGATTTCTTGCAGTGCCGTAGCACGATCGTGATCGCCCACCAGAATAGGTACTTCTATGCGGGCAAGTTTGAAACCACGCCATGACTCGATCGCTGCGAGATTTGCCCAAGCAAAGTAGGGAGTTTCCGCCTCGGGGGACTGTCGTTCTGAACGAGACGCGATACCATAGGTACACGGAGCAGAAATCGCTCCGTAGGATGATACTCTTGGAGTCGTACCAGGCGGTACGACCACATAGAAGATACGAATCGGCTGTTGATACTCATTCGACCGTCGGATCACCGATCCCGCGTAATATACCAACTTACCACTCGCAGTGAGGCCGTCATCTTCTTCTGCCAACGGCTCACCGGGAACAAACTTCCAGCTGCACGAAGATGCAGTAGCATTCAGATCACGTACGTCAGTCCACTCCGATGACTTCTCGCGCGTCTTATGCGCCTGTGGTCTGGCTTCAGAAAGTTCGGACTGCATACAGAGCATCACCACTATCAGGCACGAGCGCAAAAAACCGAACGACCAGAAACAAGTCGCTCGGTTCAATATTGTTCGACGAGTGAGGAAATGACTGCCCGACATCCGAAGAGGTTTACCGCGTTAGGTGAATCGAAGCTCGACGCTGAAAAAAATAAAACCCTCTACCGAACGGGCATCCCTCTCCTTACGATTAGTTCAAGTCCCACAACCGCTAACCCTATAGTATAATGATATTCAAGGGGAAATGCAAGCAGGTCCGTCAATGCGAGTTTGTCACCCGCATTTAATAAAACTATTGTTTATACTTAGTTTAGACTTAAAGGCGACTTCGCCTCCCTGGTTCTGGAGGTTATGCGGTGATGCGCCCGATTGAACGGCGGATCATCTAGGTTTATACCGTTGTCGGTGTGGGGCGCCAGCTGTGCTTGCTCCCCATGTAAATCGATCGCCTGCAACAGGGACTCAACACATAGCGGACAAAACTGCGTGCCTGAACCCCGCCGCAGCTGCTCGCGCGCTGTTTGAACAGACAACGCCGAGCGGTAGGGCCGATCCGATCTCATTGCATCGTATGCATCCGCGACGGCAAGTATGCGAGCTTCGAGCAGTATTTGGTGGTTTTTCAGACCGTCGGGATATCCCGTTCCGTCGAACTTCTCATGATGCTGGCGAATAATGGTTCGCACCTGCGAAAGAAATGGCAATGGCTCAAGTATCGTCTCCGACATGAGTGGATGAGATTGCATGAGCAATCGCTCTTCATCGGTCAAAGAACTCACTTTTAGCAGTATGGCGTCGGGAATTCCGATTTTGCCGACATCATGCAAAATACTTGCAAATCGCAGACTCTGGTGCGACGATTCAGAGAGAGTAAGCGTATCCGCCATCAAAGAACAGTAGTAGAAAACTCGGTCACTATGACCTTTGGTGTATCGATCCTTCGCGTTAATAGCTGCCATCAGAGACATGACGGTTCGCAAGTACGACTCCTGCAACTCCGCATAAATGTCCGAAATGCGCTGCTGCTGACGTTTCATCTCCTGCTCATCAAACTCGAGTCGTCTCGTTGCATCCAATAGCGATTCGTTCATCACGAGACTCTCCCGTCTGAGGTGGTCCGTCAGCTCTACCAAGTCTTGAGACCAGCGACGTTTTTCCTCGTCCTCCCGGTGCTGTTGGACCGCTCGTCTCACGCATTGAACAAGAGTGAACAAGTCAAGTGGTTTTGTAACAACCTTAAAGACCCTTCCGCGGTTGATGGCGGCGATCGCTGTATTCACATCCACCGCACCCGACATCAATATTGGGATCGTCTCAGGGCACGAATCTCCGATTTCGGCAAGAAAGTCTATACCGTTTCCGTCGCCAAGGTGCTGATCCGAGAGAATAACACGGAATGATCTGCGCCACAAGAAATCACGAGCTTCGGCCAGCGACTTCGCGGATACCATAGAGAGCCGCAAGTCTGCAAGCGCCGACTGCACAATACCTAGAATATCAGCATCATCATCAATAATCAGAAGATCATTAAGCGGAGCGGGCTCGTCTTTTGTGAATTTGTGTGCGGTGTAGCTCATGATTCCCTATGGATTGCCGAATGCAGGTCTGACGACGAGCCATTGGGCAAACTCAGGGCCGGATCATGTCGAAATACTGCTACGCTGCGCTGCCGATAGCGCTTAGAAAAATGTCTTCGAGGTCGACAAGTTGAAACTGCGCACGCAGATCTTCAAGCGTTCCCGCCGCGCAAATCTCACCCCGATGCAAAATCAGTATCCGATCACACAACTTCTCCGCCTCTCGCATGATGTGTGTCGAGAACACGACACACTTTCCCCGATCGCGCGCGTCGCGAATAAAGCGAACGATTTGAGCGGCGGAAAGAATGTCCAGTCCTGCGGTCGGCTCATCCAGTATGAATATCTCCGGGTCATGAATAATCGTTCGGGCTATGTTGACTCGCTGCTTCTGTCCTGTGGAGAGACGATCGCAACGACGATCCAGAAACTCGCCCATGTCGAGCGCCTTCGAAATATCTACAACACGGTCAGCAATTCTCAAATCAGACATAGCGTGAAGTTTTCCAAAATACTGCATCATCTCCCGTGCAGAAAGGCGACCGTAAACTCCGGTATCGGCTGTCATAAATCCGATGGACTGCCGAACAAGCCTGGAATCTCCATGCAATGAATGGCCTGCCAGAGTCGCGTCACCGGCAGTAGGCCGAAGTAAGGTGGCAAGCATTCGAAGGGCGGTTGTCTTCCCTGCCCCGTTTGTGCCAAGCA
>CAZVXJ010000332.1:0-3570 GCA_964631675.1 uncultured Alphaproteobacteria bacterium | reverse complement strand
ACGTTCAATGGGGCAGACTTCACGCGAGTACGTCCGCTGCTGAAGCTATAGCGAACACCGAGGTCAGTCTGGTGTGCGTGGGTACACCCTCCCTGCCGACCGGTGCTCCGAACACCGTATACGTACAGCGCGTAGCGGAAGAAATTGGTGCGGCCCTGAAATCCATCGCCCACCACCATACGGTGGTCGTTCGAAGCACCCTGTTACCGGGGACAACGCGCCGTGAGATTCTGCCGCGACTGGAAGCGCAGAGCGGGCGGAAGGAGGGCGAGGGTTTCTCGCTCGCTTACAATCCGGAATTTCTGCGAGAAGGTACCGCAATCAAAGACTTCTATGAACCACCCAAGACTGTTGTCGGTGGGCTCCGCGAGGAGGCCGCGAAAGCCGCCGCTGGAATCTATGATGGGGTCAAAGCTCCGGTGTTCTTTACATCGATAGAAGAGGCTGAGATTGTGAAATTTGCTGATAACACATTTCACGCACTCAAGATTGTCTTTGCCAATGAAATCGGTGCAATCTCCAAGCCGCTGGGCGTGGACAGCCATCGGGTCATGGAAATCTTTACTAAAGACGTCAAGTTGAACTTGTCACCCTATTACCTGAAGCCCGGATTTGCCTTTGGCGGATCCTGCTTACCAAAAGATGTGCGAGCATTGAACTGGTGTGCTCAGAACTTAGGAGTACAAACACCGATGTTCGGCTCACTGATGAATTCGAACCGTGAGCACGTCCGGCGGGCAATTGAAACCATCACCGCATTCGGAAGGAAGAAGATTGGAGTACTCGGTCTTGCGTTTAAAGCCGGTACCGACGATTTGCGCGAGAGTCCCACAGTTGAACTCGTAGAAACGTTGCTCGGCAAGGGCTACTCGATTCGCATATTTGACCGTAATGTCTCTCTGGCCAGGCTGGTCGGGTCAAACAAGGCGTTCATTGAAAAGTCGCTTCCTCATCTCGCAGACTTACTGGTGGGCACACCGGAAGAGTTGCTGCAGCATGCGGAAGTCGTCATCGCGGCAAACCATGACAAGGAGTTTGTACCTGCATTGGAGTCGGTACGAGCGGAGCAGATTATCTTTGACCTGGTACGCATAGCATCCGATACGGTACGGCAGAAATCCAATTATCATGGCTTCTGCTGGTAAGGTTCTCATCCTGGTCGAGAATTTATCCGTTCCGTTTGACCGGCGCGTTTGGCAGGAGGCGACCACACTTGCTGCGGCGAACTGGCAAGTGAGTGTGATCTGCCCACGTATGGTGGACAAGAAACCGTTCGAGTACTTAAACGGGATCTTTATTTACCGCTATCCAATGCCGTATACGGCCAAGAGAGCACTGGGGTACGCCCTGGAATACTCATGGGCCATGTTTTTCACCTTCATCTACTCGGTCTATGTCTATGCGAGGCGTGGATTTCACATTATTCACGCATGCAATCCCCCCGACCTCTTCTTTCTTATTGCTCTTCCATTCAAAATCTTCGGCGTTAGGTTTCTTTTCGACCAACATGATCTCGGACCGGAGACATTTGAGTCGAAGTTTCCAGGAAAAAGCGGCCTGATCCTACGTGTGCTGACTTGGCTTGAATTGGGAACTTACAAGACGGCAAACGCGGTCATTGCAACAAACGAATCGTACAAGAGAGTTGCCATCGAGAGGGGGGGGGTGCCAGAAAATCACGTTTGGGTTGTGCGCAGTGCGCCCGATCTCAGCAGGTTTGCACCAACGAATCCTAATCCCGGTCTGAGGGAAGGAAAGCGTTTTCTGGTCACCTACCTGGGAACCATGGGCCAGCAAGACGGAATCGATTACCTGCTGCGAAGCATTCGTGTTATTGCACTCGACTGGAAGCGCGAAGATATTCGATTCTCATTAATGGGCGGAGGAGAAAACCTGGAGTCTCTTAAGGAGATGGCGCGCGAAATGGGACTCAATGGACACGTAAATTTCACCGGCAGAGTCTCAAATGATTTTGTCTGTCAAATGCTTTGTACTGCCGATGTTTGCGTGGCTCCGGATCCAGTCAGTCCTCTCAATGACAAGTCTACCATGAACAAGATGGTCGAGTACATGGCGATGTCGCGCCCGATTGTGTCATACGATTTGACAGAATCGAGATTCTCCGCTCAGGACGCTGCCGTCTATGCGGAGCACAATAATGAGGAAGATTTCGCTCGCAAGATTGTGGAACTTCTTGACGACCCCGACCGGCGCACACGTATGGGTAAATTCGGACGCGAGCGTCTGGAGTCCTCCCTATCCTGGGATTTCAGTGCCAAGCAGCTGCTTCTGGTCTACGAGTCTCTTCGGCGAAAATGATCCAGTTTCAGCGGGCACTCTTTCGCCATGTTGCACTCCCTCTGGTGGACATGGCCAGACGCACAGACAGCGTTGCCGCATATCGCGAACTTGCTGAAAGTCAATGGTGGGAGCGTGAGAAGCTGATGGTACTTCAACTGGGGCGCCTGAAGAGCCTGCTGTTACACGCAGAAAAACAGGTTCCCTACTACCGCAGGCTGCTCAAGCGGGCCGGTTTTGAGGCTGCCCAGTTAAAGTCGATTGCAGACCTCGCCGCTATTCCGTTCTTGACAAAGGACATTCTGCGATCGGAAGGAAACCAGCTGCTTGCGGAAAACGCGGAGCGGTTTCAACCACGGCCGCACCGTTCCGCCGGTACAACCGGACAGCCGATTGAAATCCAAATGGATCGCATGCGCCATTCAATCGGCTGGGCTGACATGTACCGTTGGTGGAATGCCGGAGGATGGAAACTCGGTGACAAACAGTATGTCGTGGCCGGAGCCGCCTTGAGGCCGCGCCATATTTCAGGTGCCAGAGCGAGGGTCTATTCGAAGTTAAATCGCTTCGAGGATTACACGGCATTTGACTTGTCAGGCGACTCAATGGATGCCCTGCTGGCCAGGATCAAAGCTGAAAAGGGCGCCGCTTTTCTGCGCGGATATGCCTCGTCGATCACGACGGTTGCGCGCCACGCCGCAAGCCGCGGTTGGACCGGAAGCGTGAGCGCAGTCTTTACCACTGCTGAAACCTTGTTTCCAGAGCAGAGAAAAATCATACAGGATTCGCTGCACGGCCCAGTCTTTGATCAATGGGGCTGTCGTGACGGTGGCATAAGCGCATTTGAGTGCGAACAGCATCAGGGGCTTCATCTTGCAGTCGAGAATGCAGTGATTGAGATTGTAAGAGATGGACAAGTGGTGCCGGAAGGGGATGAGGGCGAAGTCGTAGCGACCGACTTATTCAGCTACGCAATGCCAATGATCCGATACAAAGTTGGCGATATAGCCGCTTTCTCGACTACGCCTTGTGCGTGTGGTCGCGGACTACCCTTGATTGCATCGGTTCAGGGCCGCGTTTCCGGATTTCTGATCGGAAGCGGCGGCCGAAGGATACATGGAGAGTACTTTTCACATGTGTTTTGGGAAACGCCTTGGGTGAAGGAGTTTCAGATTGTGCAGGATCGCCTCGATGAGATCGTCGTCAACCTTGTGATTAGTGAAACGCCTCCTCAATCAAAACTCGACGAGATCAGGTCGCTGATGCAATCAC
>CAZVXJ010000331.1:0-3571 GCA_964631675.1 uncultured Alphaproteobacteria bacterium | reverse complement strand
TGCGGGTCGTTCATTACTTCGCGCGACATCATATCTTCAGAAATATGCATCTGCGGTCAATCCTCTTTGTGCTTGTGCCTGTAGAGTTTTCACATGCTTGTGAAATGGCCAGAATATCTGGATAACTGTAAATTTAACAAAAATCTGGAACTATAAAAACAAAAACCCGGCAGAGCATGTCTGCACGGACTTTACATAGTGTCGCATAAAATATTAATAATTATGCAATTAACATATCAACATGGACGTCGCCTTACCAGATCCGCTCTTAGCTCATGGACTGACCCTCTCCCGCACAGCGCCATAGCCAGTTTTAGCTCACGAAGCAGCAGGCGCACGACCTGCTCGATACCGGCCGAGCCACCGACGGCGAGTCCCCAGCAATATGGCCGTCCGATCAGCACCGCGCTCGCGCCAAGTGCAATAGCTTTGACAATGTCAGTCCCCCTTCGTATCCCACCGTCGAGCAAAACCGGAATACGGTGAGCTATCTGCCCGTACACTTCGGGTAATACTTCGATGGTTGCGGGCACCGTGTCGAGATTCCGGCCACCGTGATTGGAAACAATGACCCCGTGCGCACCGATTTTCACCGCACGCTCTGCATCATCGGCACGTAAGATTCCTTTCAACAGCACGGGGAGCTTCGTGATTGAGATCATCCATTGAATGTCGTCCCAGACCATCGCCGCATTGGTGAGTGGATAGTAGATTCCATCCGAATCGGTTTGATGTCCAATCACGCTCGCCGCTTCGGGCAGTTCACGCAGCATTGCGCGATCCAATCCTTCGGGCAAACGAAACCCCGCGCGAATTTCACGCACGCGATTTCCAATCACCGGCGTGTCAACCGTTACGACCAGTGCCTCGCAGCCAGCTGCCTCCGCGCGCTCAATCAAGTGACGCGTGCAAGACTTGTCTTTCTGCACGTAAAGCTGGAACCACAGCGGAGCAAGATTGTCTTGGTCCACGCGCTGCTGGGCAGAAGTCCGGGCAGACTCTATTTCCTCTATGGTGCGGTTCGTCATCGTGCTGACCACAAAGGGTGACTTCGCTGATACCGCACCGCGTGCGGTTTCACATTCGGCCTCCGGATGATAGAGTCCGTGATAGGCGGTAGGCGCGAGCAGGACCGGATGCGGCAGGGTTTTACCAAGCAGCTGGATCGAAGTGTCCAATGAAGAGACATCGCACAGCACGTTCGGCAGCAATTCAAGCCGGTCAAAGGCTTCGCCATTCCACCGCAGTGTCAGTTCATCGCCCGCACCGCTTGCAAGATACTCCCACGCCATGGCCGGGAGGTTTTGGCGCGCCAAATCGGCGAAATCGGATACGGTGTAAATGGTATTCATCTTTCTGCTGGAATGTACATTCAAAGACTCCTGTTATCAGCTCCAACCTAATTCAGAAAGAACTCCAAGACAATTAACTGACGGCAACAATCAGAGCCCTGACCTTGCCGGCCGACAGCCCTGCCAGTTCCCTCACACCATTGCAAATATCTATTCCATAGGGTTTTACAACTTCCACTGCAGCTTTCGCATTGCCCGAATTCAGCCCGCCTGCCAACCACACCGGTACGTGAACCCGCTCCCGAATCTCCCGCGATAACTCCCAATCATGCGTTCTGCCCGTACCGCCGAGCTCCTTGACAGCCAGACTCTGATTGCCAGAATCGAGCAGCAGTGCATCGACCACAGATGACAATGACAACGCTTCATCGATGGATTCACTCGACGTGACATGAATCACTTGCACCAGCTTGATACCGGGCAGACCTCGCCGGATTCTTTCATGGGCGCCGGACTCCAAGCGGTCACAGAGTTGAATAGCCGTCGTCTTACAGCGCATGTGCTGTCGAATGATCTCATCCGAACTCACTAAACTTGTTAGCAGAAAAGTCTCAATGTGTGGTGGCGCTGCGCGTGCAATCTCGGCAATGAGCATTTCATCTATCGGCCCCGGACCGCTCGGCATGGCGGACACAAGTCCGATCACATCCGCACCGCACGAGACCGCCAACTGCATTTCGGCTATCGACTGAATACAGCAGATTTTCACTTTCACACGCGAAGCACTCACTGCTCGGGTTTCCAGAAAGAAACAAACTCCTCACCGCCCGCGCCGCGCACACTTCGCGTTTCCCATCCCGCAAGCCTGGCCCATTCGAGCACCGTCCGGTTGATATCCGCGCGCGGCAAGGCGTAGAGATTTTCCAACTCCGCTCGCTCGGGTGCGCGATGAAATGCCGCTTCAAAAAGGTCACGAAAACTGTAACTACAGTTGGCCATACCGGTTTCGAGTCATTCGACTGGGGTTCGTTTTACTTGCACTTAATTTACGCTCTTTTCCGGCAACACGCAAGATACCCGCCTGCGAGTCCGGAAAGGTATTTGCAAAGACGGGGTGTATATGAAGTGGCCCGGTCGTTATTCTGCAACACCCTAACAGGATTCCATGAACACCAGAAAGATGCTCGTCGTCGATGATGAGCCCGCGCTTATTGACCTGATCCGCGATGTCGCCGAATCACTGGGCTACGAAGCATTGGTTGCGGAAAACGGTGCGGTGGCGCTCGAGCTGCTCAAACACCATAAGCCTGAACTCATTCTCTGCGATCTCAATCTGCCTGATCTGAGCGGAACCAAAATCTGCGAGATTGTGAAAAGCCTTCGTCCTGAACCGCGCATGATTTTGATGACCGGGGAGATCGGAGCCGATGCCAAGACCTGCTCGGGAATACTTCGAAAACCCTTTGGTCTGAAAGAACTGGCCGATGCGATCGCGCTCGGCCAGCCGGAGGCCATCGAGCGGTAGCGGTCGCCGTTTTTCATCCCTGCGTCCTCGGTTTCCTGCTTATATACAAATCAGCCCCCACCCGAAACCGGATGGGGGCTGATTCGTCTCAAGCGAGTCGATTTGCCCGGTTAATTCGGGTCCTCACATCCGATTTCCGTGTAGCGGATGCAATCCATGTCACCCACAAACGGATACTCAATCGGCTGCGTGTTGTGGCGGTAACCCGCGCCAATCACCAGCGGTACTCCATTATTGTGCGAGTCAAGATACATGTCACCCGCCGCAACCACACGACCATCAATGATCAGCATGGACTGGTTGCCATTGATGACCATGCAAATGCACGACCACACACCCAGCGGCACACTGCCAAACGTCGTGTCATCCGGTGTCGGAGGCGGCGACTGCAGCAGCATGAAGGCATTCTCCTCTTCATTCCACACGCCTGCCGTCAAGCGATTGTGATATTCCCACTCACCGTTCACACGGATGCGCGCCGGATCGAGTCTCAGGAACCAGCCGCCGTGGTTAATATCCAAACTGGCATTGGCAATGATGTAGCGCGGTCCTGTGGTAATCGTCGGATGCTCAAAGATGCGAATGCGTGCCCAAACCTGGAAGCGATCCACATAGAAGATCGAGTCGTTTGTCACACGGAAGTGCTCTTCACAACGGCCCTCGCCATCATCAGGATAGACGTAACCGTCAAAGTGTGCATAGCCCGTAAAGGCATCATCACACTCCTCATCCCTTTCCGAAATGCAGCTCGGCG
>CAZVXJ010000330.1:0-3595 GCA_964631675.1 uncultured Alphaproteobacteria bacterium | reverse complement strand
GAGATCCTACCGGTACTGCATTGCCAGGCAACCCGTGGCACTTGCGCGGCAACTGTCATGGTATTGTCCGCACAATCTCTGTGTAGCGGATATGAACAAGGCTACCCAGTCTATCATTGGGTCCCACTGTTTTCTGTCATTCAGCCATGCAAGTCCAAAAGAGAAGCACTATCTGGCGGATCTATATCATGCACAGTGGATTGAAAGCAATGAATATTATGAGTTTACAATCGTCGCTAACCGGTTTTTGCATGGGATGGTTCGCCTGCTAACCGGAACATTTGTGCGGGTAGGTCGTGGAAAGATAGGGCCGGACGAATTTGCTCAAGTCCTGTTAGCGAATGACGTTCGACAAGCTGGACCGAAATTGCCTGCAAGAGGTCTTACCCTACTTCAAGTTGGCTATGCCCCGTGGCCAGAGATTGGTTAGTGGAGGATTTGAAAAGACGATACGACGTGATGTGGAAAATAATTAACTTTTTCTTGGTGGGGTTGTTGGTCGGCCTGTTTGGACTCTATCAAATGGACCGCAACCGGCGGATGGAAACTGAAATCGCTTCTTTGCAGCGGCAATTGGGTTTGCAGTTCCAAACGACAGCCCGGATGGTTGAAGGCGAGCGAACTCAGTCTGGAGACGACGAGTCGCGCCGACTCTCCTTTCTCCAACAGGATATCAGTGCGAGCCGGGAAAATGCTCTGACTCGTGCCATTGCACGCACTCGGGACGCGGTGGTTGGTATCAATGTGCTTCAGGTAAAAGAAGTGAGAAATCCACTGCTACCATCAGACCCAATGGTCTGGTGGATGTTTGACGAGCGACTGCTCCCTCGGACGATCAAGAAGCAAGTCCATAATCTTGGCTCGGGTTTCATTATTACGAGCGATGGGTACATCGTTACCAATCAGCACGTCGTTCAGGACGCTGCAGAAATTGTGGTGTCAACGACCGATGCGAACAAATACAACGCAACTGTGGTTGGCACAGACCCGCTGCTGGATATGGCGTTGCTCAAAATCGACGCCGTCAATTTGCCGGTTATTCCGCTTGGGGATAGTGAGAACTCGATTGTCGGCGAATGGGTCGTCGCAATTGGCAATCCCTACGGTCTGTTTGACATCAACGAACAACCGTCTGTGTCTGTCGGAGTGGTTTCTGCGTTGCATCGCGATTTTGAAAGCAAGATTGATGATCGCCTGTATACGGACATGATTCAAACGGACGCGGCAATCAACCATGGAAATTCCGGAGGCCCGTTGGTAAATGCCGATGGTGTGGCTGTAGGAATGAACACTCTGATTTTTTCTGAGTCCGGTGGATCGGTGGGTGTAGGATTCGCAATTCCGGCTCATCGAATTCTGGCCGCGATTGACGATCTGCGCGGCGGCGGTGTGAATCGAGAATTCTGGCTGGGTATTCGTGCAGCCAACCTGTCATCGGTTAGAGCGAGAATTAGCGGACTTGAGAGCACCAAGGGCGTGGTCATTACCCAGGTTGAGTCGGGAAGCCCTGCAGCATCTGCCGGATTGCGCGTTGAGGACATAATCTTGGCAATCAACAACGATATCGTGGCAAACAAGGACGAAGCAGGGAAGTATTTCAAAGGCAAAGATCTGCGTGTGGGAGACCAAATTCAAATGCGTGTCTGCCGCAGGGGACGAATCTTTGACGTGCCGGTCACTCTTGCTCCGCTGCCCAACGGACGGCGATCCATCGGATGATCGCTCGGTACTCTCGCGAGCCAATGGCTCGAATTTGGAACGAACAGTCTCGCTACGAGTATTGGTGGAAAGTTGAGCTGGCTGCGCTTGAAGCGAGGGCAGAGGCGGGCGAAGTTGATCCCGGTGTTGTCCAATCGGTGCGAGAGCGTGCTCGTTTTACGACCGAGGAGATCAATGCCGTTGAATCCGAAGTTCAACATGATGTCATAGCGTTCTTAACGGTCATTGCGCGCCACGTGGGTCCCGACTCGCGGTGGGTGCATCTCGGACTTACGTCGTCCGATATCGTTGATTCAGCCTTTGCACTGCAGATTCGTGAATCTGCGATGTTGATTGCTGAAGACATAGCAGCATTGCGGGTAATTCTTCGAAGGCGTGCTCTTGAATTCCGCCAGACTCCGGCCGTAGGGAGAACTCACGGCATGCATGCCGAGCCGACTGTATTCGGCTTGAGATTTGCTCTTTGGGATGACGAGTTTAGCCGTCATCAGGTGCGGCTGGAACAGTGCATGCAGAGAGTCGCAGTGGGGAAGCTCTCTGGCGCTGTGGGTATATACGGCCATACAACGCCTCGTTTAGAGGAAGCTGTGATGGGCCGATTAGGGCTTGGAACAGCACCCGTCAGCACGCAAATCGTAAGTCGAGACCGACATGCTGAGTTTATAGGGTTGCTCGCTCAGATTGCCTCTACAGTTGAGAAAATCGCCACCGAGATTCGCCACTTGCAGCGCACTGAAGTTGGCGAGGCTTATGAGCCGTTCGGTGCGAAGCAAAAGGGATCGTCTGCGATGCCGCACAAACGCAATCCCATTTTATGCGAACGTCTGTGTGGAATGGCCCGGCTTATGCGTGGCTACTCGACGACTGCGCTGGAAAACGTGGCCCTGTGGCACGAGCGCGATATTTCTCATTCGAGTGCAGAGAGAGTTCTCTTTCCGGATGCGTGTATCGGCCTGGACTACATGCTGCACGTGTTAATCAAGATTCTGGACGGGCTGGATGTTCGACCTGAACGTATGAAATCGAACTTTCAGCTGTCGCGTGGATTGCTTGCTTCAGAAAATGTCCTCCTCGCTCTTGCTGAAGCAGGTTGGACTCGTGAAGATGCATACGCAGCAGTTCAATCGGCCGCCAAACGGGTAATGAACGGTCATCGGCAGCTGGTGGACGAGTTGATTGAGGACAGTGCGATAACAGGCGCATTGGGTGCAGACAGGGTGTCAGTGCTATGCAAGATTGAGCCGCGGTATGACATGGCCGAGGCTATCTACAGGCGACTGAATTTGGTGGATGAAAGCAACTGATATTTGAACGCGAGGAGTCATCTTGGACAAACGCGAATTGCTTTACGACGGTGAATCCAAGCGGCTATTCAGCACGGACCGTGACAATCTTGCGGTCATTGAGTTCAAAGACGACTTCATCATCCAACCCAACGGCAGCAAGACGATTATTCCGGGTAAGGGCGAGATCAATCTGGGAATATCAAGTTTCCTTTTCCAGTATCTCGAAAACTACCACGTGCCCACGCACTTTGTTGAACGCACAAGCAAAAATGACATGCTGGTTCGTCGACTGAAAATGATACCCATAGAAGTCGCCGTATACAATGCGGTGTCTTCGAGACTGGCGACTCGTTTTAGGCTGGAAGAGGGACAGACAGTAGATTTCCCGATCATAGAGTACTTCTTGAAGGCTCCGCGGCTGGGAAACCCGATGATCAATGAGACTCACGCCTTGGCACTTGGCTATTCCAAGCCCGATGATATGCGGGCCATGGGGAGAATGGCATCAAAAGCCAATGCGATATTAAAATCACTGTTTGAACGGCGCGGACTGCAGTTCAAGTCCGGCGGCACGAGCTTCTATTGGAACA
>CAZVXJ010000329.1:0-3636 GCA_964631675.1 uncultured Alphaproteobacteria bacterium | reverse complement strand
CTGGTGCCAGTGCGGATACGAGAGACCTTTCCTCTTCGCTTCCGGTATGAGTCGCGCTCACAATGTCCGAACCCCAGTTCCTTGCTTCGGAGTTGTTTCGTTGCAAGAGATACTCTAAGATAGAAGCAGCACCTTTCGGAGCCAGGCACCGCTGTCGAAGCTTGGACATCAGTAAACTCTCAATCCCGGGGTCCTTGCATTTGTTGAGGAGTCTAACGACACCGATGTGCCCGCCAGCAGCGTTTTCTTTTTCTATCACCTGATCAAGCGCCGAGAGGCTGGTGTTCGGGGCATGCAAGAAGGCCTCGGCAATGATAGTCTGGTGTTCTTCATCATCGTCCAATCGGCCATACGCCGGGTACCCCAGCGCGATCGGAGCCCACTGCTCCCAGATATTAGTGCCAAGTGCTTTTAAGTAGTCATGCCCTTTGACTCCATACAACAGGCGGAGCGCCTTATAGCCAGCTATTGCCGGCCAGAAGTAGATTTCCTTCCCGAGCCATTGCCCGGGTTCGGATTGCCCCTCTAATACATATCGCTCAGCGCTAGTAATGATTCTAGCTTGGAGGGACTCTCCAGCCTGGTTCCACCTTGTGTGGGCACGTATGTCCACTTGAAGTATCCCGTCCCGTGTAGGATCGCCATCCGTCACAGCCAACGCATGTGGCACTTGCCACCATAACTCGATGTTGTCAGCCTCAATCCTTTGTAGTAGTCGATTCAACGCCTCGGGCCACGCACCCTCAAGCTGCTTTCGTTTTTCGCGGACCAGTTGCATCTGCTGGGCGGACCGTAGGTATTCGCGTTCTTGTCTTGCCCTATCTGAATCCAACGGCACTGGGTCGAAGTGTCGTGCCGATAACACCGCCAATTCCGTACACCACTCCCGCGCTTGGAGGATTTGATCAATCTGCTTAGGATTGGCGTAGTCACAACTACCGAGAATCCAATTCGAGAATACTTGACGCTCACCTGAACCCTCGGCCCTGTGCAATCTCTCACATAACCAGCCAAAATCCTGCTGGCCTATAAGATGCGGCGAACTCATTACAAGGTGGTACGGCTCTAATCCTCGGGCAAGTATGTGAGGTAGCATGGAGTCAACCAACGCACGCCGCTCAAAATCGTCTTCAAAAAGTTGACTCTCATCGTAGGCATCTTCAGCTGCTACCAGCGAGTGCTTTCCAAAGTCATGGTCATGCTTCTCAAGCCTGACAACCAGTGTGACCGCCAATGCTTCTCTAATGCCTGGGACACGTACATTGGCCCAGGCACGCCGGATGACCGCTCCGATCAATTCAAGAGTCGAGAAATCAAGATGATGTGCACTTTGCTGGTTTTGAGCCCATACCAGGGCATGTGGCAAGTCTGTCGCCTCCAGGTGGTCCAAGAGTCGTGGGCTGCGTGCAAGCGCATACAGGCCGATAAATCCCTCCGCCTTCGGAGGTTTGAGCGCGTTGAACAATTCCTCTGAACTCAAGTACGAGGGCCATAGAGACCTTATGAGCGTCCCTCGAAGTTCGTCATCGGTATCTGCAATTAGATCTGAGGCAAGTAGTTCGCGAAGCCTGTTCATGTGAGGATGGCTCATAAACTCAACGAGCCCAGTCACTGTTTGCAGACGGAGTTTCATCCACTCAGACTCGTCAACCGCAATCATCAGGAGATTCTCAGCCAGATCAGGTAGCTTGCATGCTCCGACGAATCTCACAGCAAGTATCCGCGACTCGCTTTCTGATTCATGAGATTCCAGAATTGCTTTCAATTGATCAGAAAGCTCCGGGTGGGCCAACCTCCTAAGTAGGTGGTATTCGAATTCGGAGGCGCGAAAGAGAATATCGGCATCAGATTGACGAAGTAGGCTGTTGACCACCTCGCGCTTCACATCATTCTCTAGAACCGAGCGGTCCGCGTAAATCAAGACTTCGGGGGCACTTGTCGCGAGGCGAAGTCGGATTCCCTGATTCAGATTGGCGAGCCACACTGCCACTCCACTTAGTGGTCTTGCGATTCCTGAGACCGTCGATTCGCGATGTGCAATAATTCCCCAAAGTTGTTGGCCCACCAAGCGTGCTTGAATAAGAAACCAGGCGGCCAAGAACTCACCACACTGTTGGCGAGCAAGGCCCATTTGATACACACCGCGCGAAGTAAATAACCCGGTCGCTGCAATCGTTTCGGTGATCGCTCTATCTGTCACCGCGAGTTCTGGCAAACGGCCCGCAAATAACCGAATATCTTTGAGTCCAATCTGAGTGTCCTCGTCAATCTCCGACTCTTTCCCGGTCCAAATGGCTTGCTTGTTCGCGAGGAGCAGGAGTGCTGAGATCAACCCTGCGATCCAGAGTCGTTGCCTCTCATTGGTCTCAACCTTCACGGATCTATTGTCACGGCGCGTATAAGTCTCTTCGCACAGCCTGAGGCAACCTCTCTCCCATATCTCTGTCGTGCGAGCCGGGAAAGTGCCGTCACGCTTGAATTCTTGAAGAAGGAACTGCAGCGACAGTGGGCTATTAGCGAGTGCCTCGATTCTCGATTCTGCGACGGCAAGTAGAAACGCCTGCGAATCTACTTTGCATTGCTCGCAGGCTTGCACTACGTCAAGCTTCCTCAGCGGTGCCATCTCTAACTCGTCTACTGAGTCCCCACTGAACAGCTGCCTCAAGTCTTTCCCCAGTGACTCGGGCCAATTCCCGGTGCGACAGGCGAGGCGCAGATAAGTCCGATTCTTGGCTGGCGCAGGGATTCGGCTCACAAGTTCTTGAACGATCCAGCCGGGGAGGTTCGAAACACGATTATGGAGTTCATCAAATCCATCAAGGTAGAGATGTAGGTCGTTTTTGCCTTGGAGCCATATCTTGAACTCAGTCGATTCCCAAACCCTGAGAGTCAGCTCCGATGTATCTGTCAACGCCGCGAGGTTGCACCAGATGAGTATTGAATCACGTGCCGCCAGGCTCTCGCGGATTGTGGGAATTGCTCGACTGAGAGCCGTGGACTTTCCGATACCAGCTTCTCCCAAGAGAATCACACAGCGCTTCTCCGGGAGATTGTCAGTCGGGGATAGTTCAGGATGCAGAATAGCTCCGAGGCGGCCGGAGGGATCGACGAGGTAACCGTCATCGCTCAGATCAAGCCGGCCTTCGCGTGGACACCAGTATCTCGTCCACTCACACTGGAACTCTAACACGGTGGCCACGCCTTCTTGGAGTGTGCTCGATCCTGTAAGTGTTCACTCTTGACCTCAGGCTTTTCGTCTCGCACATGTGGGATACTCATAGGACGCGAGGGCTTTCGTCAACTCCACAGTGATCGGTCAACCTTTATAAATTCCTCAAATTTCTCAAACGTCAGTACTTTTGTTTTTGGGGTCAGGCCTTGGCGCAATACTTCTCTTGCTCGATACCGTGCTTCTTTATCGGGATTAACGACAACGAGTGATCTCAAAGAGCCGGCCTTCACCGACACCCGGAATAGCGCAATGGAATGCAGGTCGGTGGGCGGAAATGAATAACCGATCAAGACCAGGATAGCGTTCTGACGAAGAGCAGTGCGGGCTTCGGTCCAGGTGTGTTTGAAGACTCCATCTTCGTAGCGCTTATGCGATTCGGGAGGAATTATTGTGAACTTAAGGTC
>CAZVXJ010000328.1:0-3639 GCA_964631675.1 uncultured Alphaproteobacteria bacterium | reverse complement strand
CCCGCCTACTCCGTTCAAGTTACCGTCAATAATGATATAGTAATGTGTGCCCGTGGTCAAGTAAACCGGCAGAGCATAGTACCCCGAATTGCACGGATCCGCTTCGCAGGCTACTCCGGCTGTGCCCGGACAAAGACTGCCCGAGCGCACTTCGATTGCAGCGTCCCAAGTAGCATTCATTTCAATCAAGCGCGTACCGGGACTGCCTCCCACAGAATCCAGATTCAAGTAATAGATTATCTCGCTTGCGAAGCCGGGAATCCCGCAAGTCGGACGCCATACACCCTGCTCGCCAAGAGTGCTGCGATTGTCTCCGAAGGGCAAGAAGGGAATGACCGTCACGTCGCCTTCAATATTGCACGACGTGAGTCGAAACGTATAGGTGCTGCCCTCGCTGCCGTCTATGATAAAGTAATAGGGGATTCCAGAGGTGAGTTCCCCTGAACACCAGTCATTCTCCCAGCAATTATGCCAATCCCAGCAGAAGTCCGTGTCATAAACTGTGGCTCCGGGGCACGAGCCGCCGATCCCCAGAGAAATTGAAAGAGCATGGGGCGCTGTCAATCTCCACCAATAGATATCCGTGTGGACCGGCGTGAACGTGTAAATGACATCAGGCCCTTCGCGCGAGTCTTCACCGCAAAGAAAACTAATTTCATGGTCATTTGAGCGGCCAACCGTAGTTCCGCTGTCGATATACGGCAAATCTGCCAAAGTAATCTGCGTCGCCGGACACCAATCCGCGCCCTGATCCAATGGATTGCGATCGCGCGCCAAATCAGAAGTCTCACTGTTGATCTGGTCCTGCGCAAAGGTGGCGGAGAACATCACAAACACGAAAAACGGAATCCACTTGCTCATACAGGTATCCTTGGATTAGAAATCAGTCACCACAATTCTGCACGACCACATAGCGCGCATAATCCTGCACAGGTGTAGCGTCAAGATACGACGCGGCTCCCGCGGAAGCCACAATCTCGCTCAATAAGGTAAAGGTCGCGGGATAATCGGCATTCTTGTCTATCGATCTCCAGATTTGATACGTGCCATCCCGCGGAGCGCGGAAAGTCAATTGTCTGTGGCGAGCCGGCATTTGAACTCGCATGACCAGACTATCCGGAGGCAAGCAGCCGCTGCTTAAGCAGAGCGCAAAATTGGCAGGATATGAAGTCCTCACCCTGCCCTGATGATAAAAAGCTGCACCGGGAACACTTGAACTTAGCCAAAGAAACCAGCAATTAGGAACTCCTCCGGCGAAAATACTCAACCAGCCAGAGGACAGATTAACCGGCGGCGAAAGCGTCGCTGTGAATTCGTAGACTGGAAATCCATCATATAGATTTCCGGGAGTTCCGGAAATACTCAAATTGTACGAACTCAGCACTTGACTTCCAGGCGCACCCGCGCTGTCGGGGTGAAACGTGAGCAGGAAAGGCAGCGGATTCTCATTACAGGGTAAGAAGGTGCTGCCGTGCTGTTGTATTCCCCAGAAACGAATCGCCTCAATCGCCGATGTCACGCCCGAGAAATTGTCCCAGACTTGAGCGCTCGATCCCTGTTCACTTCGAAGCAACCCGCCGCTCTCGCCGAATAGGATCGGTGGTTGATCAAGTTCACTATTGGCCTGGCAAGTGGGTCGCAAGTCACAAGGTGCGGCACAAGTACTATCTTCTGCAAAAACTCCATCCAGGGATTCACACGCTGTTTCACTGACGACAGCGCATGACGGATTATTGTCGGCCCCATAGCAGCAGCGACCGCGGCAAGTGTCGATATTCAGCGTGTAGGCTCCGCAAGAATAAAAATTGCCTTCCACAATCACAAAGTATTCGCCCGCGGCAAGGGACAGGCAGGGAATCCGGGCATGATTGTTACAGTCGTTGTCGCTTTGAACAAGGACCGAGGCAGGATTGCAGCAATCGGTTGTGAGGAAGATGCGGCTAAAGAGCCCCGGGGGCGAAGAACAAAGCGAAAAGGTCCAATCATCGGCGAAGGGTATTTGCACACGCAGGACATAATCCTCGCTGCCGTCGAACAGGTCGCAATCATCACCCCAGCCGCACGTATTGCCGCTGTAGACGGCGGGAGCAGTGACGCTGTCCTCCGCGCACGCCGCGTCAACATTTACCGGGCCGCTGTCCAGACAGTAGGACAAATCTCCGCCTCCAGTCGACCACACATTGTTGGATCTGATTTTGTGGGTCCCCGTTCCAAAAGGCGATTTCAACCACATGAAGTGGCAATTCGGATTACCACTTCCGGTAACCCCATGCACCGAGAGCCAACCGTTGCTCATGTTAATGGTGTCGGGAAGAAAGACATCATATTGATAGACCGGAAAAGAATCTGTGCCAGAAGGATAGACGCCCACATACTGACCCGTGAGCAGATAGTTGTGCTGGAAGAGAGGAAGCAGCAATCGTGGAAAACCGGAACTATCCGCATTAAACCGAACCGAAACTGCCAGCGGCTGTTCAACGCAGGGCACGTATGAGCTTGTTGCCGCCGTGCCCCAGAATCGCAGAGCGGTGATCGGAGCGGTAAGACCGCTCAAGTTCTCGTAGAGACGATAAGCGATTGCGTCATCGGAAAAATCAGTACTCCATGTCTCGTCCACATCATAGGGGAGCTGACCGGCCATCCCTTCTTCACGGCACGCTGGGCGGCAGGGCGCGGTCAGACAGGTATAGCCGTCAAACCACTCTCCACTTAGGTTCTCGCAATAACAGGACGTAACATGCTCGACACACGTGGGATCGCCCTGGTTCGAATAGCAGCAAGTGCCGCTTTCCGGCAACGGGACCATCGTCACCGTGTAGTTCCCACAATCAGCGAAGGTCGCTCCGTCAACGGTAAGATAGTAATATCCGACGTTCAGACACGCGGTGACCTGATCAAGGCCCGTACCTAAATCGGCGGCGCAGCAGGTTGCACCAAGATACAGCTGGCCGTCCCAGAAGGTCTGGCCGTAATCAAGGATAAAGCGATACCGTCCGGCTTCTGATACGCAAACAGCGATTGTACGATCTCTGCCGGGGCTAAGATTACAGGTGTTGACGCTCGTGCACGTGTTGCCCGAGATGCTGCCCGTAGGACCGGAAATTTCGCCGCTGATAGCCGCACCAGCACATACTTCCTCGACGTCGATGTGAAAGGGCCCGGTTAAGTCGTTGAGGTTGCCGTCCACGATAAAGTAATAATCGGTATTCGGCAAGGCTTGAAATGAAATCGTGTAGCGATCGGGGACGCAGGGAAGATCCCGGCAGGCAATCAAAGTGGTTCCCGGGCACATGTCTCCACTGCGAACTTCCAGCATCGCGTTCCAGTCAGCATACATATTAACTTCGCATACCCGTGGCGCCTCCGTTGCATCAGGTCGATAGAAGTAAATTCTTTCATTCCCGCGGCCCGGAATTCCGCAGGAGGGAGTCCAAATATGCCGTCCGCCCGCGGTCGTTGCATCATCTGAAAACGGTAGGGTATCGATGATTTCGAGAGTTCCGAGGGAAAAGGTGTCATTGCAGGCAAATATCTCAAGATAGTAGTTTCCGGCGTGCCCATTCTGGCTGTCAATTCGCAAGTACAGAGGAACGCCGGGTGTGGCAGGCAGTGTGTAAATATATGGCGGAAAAATATTGG
>CAZVXJ010000327.1:0-3650 GCA_964631675.1 uncultured Alphaproteobacteria bacterium | reverse complement strand
GTGGCGATTGCAGGCGGAACCGTGCGGGGCGAAAGCGAAACCAAGGACGCTCTCCTGAAGCTGGCGGCCTCACTGGGTGTAGCCAACAGAGTTTTCCTGCCGGAGCGCATTTCCGAATCGGCCGATTTCTTTCGAGCGCTGGACTTGTTTGCAGTGTCCTCCCGTACGGAAGGATTCTCATTGGTGCTATTGGAAGCCATGCACAACGGGCTGGCCTCGGTGGTCACTTCCGAAGGCGGCTGCCTCGAAGTAGCCCGTGACCGAAAGGAGAGTTTTGTATTCCAGTGCGGCAGCGCAAGTAGTTTGGCCAATCAGATCGAACATCTTGCTTCGGACAGTGCCTTCAGGTTGAAGCTGGCATCGAGCGCGTCGGTTCGTGCCGGAGATTTCTCGGTAACCCGTTGTGCCGACGATTACGAGCAGGTCTTCGCCGAGGTCATCGGGCGTGTATGACTGACAATTGCGGGTTTGCCACACCATTTGCAATACTCTGGGCGCGTCGGATGTGCTCCCTCGAAATGTTATAGGAGATGCCATTTCGACTTGACGCGAATTGGCTCCGGTGTTACATTATACTGAGAGCCCTCGACGGTTCGGCTCCTGCCCCAGGAAGTCTCGTTAAATCAATAATAGTTCGGAGGTTAGAATGAATCTCGGCAAGAATGTAGCGTTCGTTGCCACGTTGGTTGGCATGCTCTGGCTCGCAGGGGGCAGTTTCGCTCCAGCAAGTCAGGCCGGGAATATTCAGGTAGGCAAAGAAGTGTACCCGGCGGAAACGCTGGATCAGAGAGAGTTTGATGACCTTGGTGGTCGAATGGCCCGGGGAGAGGCATTGACCGAAAACGAGAAGCTCCGATACAATGAGCTTTGGTCACAATTCGGGGAGGAGTCGCAGAACATTCGAAATCCGCTCGACTGGCAGGGTGGACCGGATGGGTTTGGCTACCACTATGTAGACAATCAGAATGGTGACACGGCCACCTATGAGTGGATTGAACTGCGCGGTGATCCTAATGCGACGTGGACATCGTGGACCGGCAGCCATGATGACAACACTCAAGTTATTCAACTGGGACTCTCCTTCCCGTTCTATGGCCAGAACTACACACAGGGCACAATTTCGACAAACGGGAATATCCAGTTTGCTACAACGGTAACGGCTTACACGAACAACTGCTTGCCGACTACAACGTTTACCGGCCCGGTCATTTTTGCTTATTGGGATGACTTGCACCTCGACTACGGCGGCATGGGGAACTCCGGCAGCAACGTGATCGGGTTCAGGAATTTCGGTGAATACGTTGTGATCGAATACGATTCAATCGGCCATTGCTGTTCTGCGGGAACGTCTCTCAAGTTCCAGATGATCTTGTGGGCGGACGGCCGGATCAAGTTACAGTACAACAATCTCGTTTTTGGCACCAATGTCAATACACAGACTATCGGCATACAGGCCTCAAGCACAGGGCCTGCACTGCAGTATGTCTGCAATGCAACGGACGGTCATCAGCCATTGAATAACCTCGCGGTCTGGATTACACTTTCCGATGCGGGCTCCATAGCGGGCACGGTAACCGACGACGACGGTGACGATGTTGCAGGGGCCACCGTCAGAGTTCAACCGCTTGGACTGACAGGCGTCACCGATTCCGATGGCGAGTACAGCTTCCCGACCGTTCCCGTCGGCACATACACAGTTGTTGCGACCCGTCACACGATGGGGAGCGATTCAGCGACGGGAGTGGTGGTCACGGTCGATCAGACGACGACTGTAGATCTCGAACTGATTGACAACGGCGTCTGGATTTACAGCCCCACCAACATGCCGCAGCCCATCAATCAGGGTGTTAACACATACACCATTACCATTCCGGAAACGGTGCCGGTCAACGACTTGGATGTGATGGTGAATCTGACACACACCTGGGACGGCGACATGGAGATTTCGATCGCGTCTCCGGGTGGCGTCTCAGCGATGCTGGCGCAGAATCGCGGCGGGCTGGGTGACAACTACACGAATACAATTTTCAACGACGAAGCAACGACTCCCATCAGTCAGGGAGCCGCGCCTTTCACGGGGCAGTTTCAGCCGGAAGTTCCGCTCTCCGGATTGGACGGAGAGAGCACCAACGGAACGTGGACACTAACAATCAACGATGAAGTTGCCGGCAATACGGGCAGCTTGCTGAATTGGGAGCTGTACATCACACCGGGCAATGCGCAGGGCGGGCACATTAGTGGGACCGTTACGGACAACGAAACCAACCAGCCCGTCGCAGGAGCGCGAGTAGAGCTGGTCGGCGAGCAGAGTGTGCGGTTCACCAATGCGGCAGGACAGTATCAGTTCAGCTTCCTTGATCCCGGTACATACTCGGTGATGGCATCCGCAACATTTTACGAAGATGAAACGGTTGGAAACATTCAGGTCACATCGGGCCAGACTACGACGGCCAATGTCGAACTGAATCCGAATGTCATCATCTTCCCGTATACGGGTCAGCCCGTGCCAATTACGGACAATGACTCCTCTTTTGCTCCGATTGAAGTACCGGAGGACTTTCAAATTGAGGGAGTATTTGTTTACATCGAGAGCCTGACGCACACGTTTACGGGCGACCTTGAGGTACGTCTTCAGGCGCCGAGTGGTACGCGGTACATGCTGTCCAATCGTCGGGGAGGCGGTGGAAACGACTTTATTCAGACTTTGTTTGATGATGCCGCGACAACACCGATTATGGCCGGTACTCCGCCGTTCACGGGATCGTTCATTCCGGATGAGCAGCTTGCCCCGCTGATCGGTACGGACGGACTGGGCACATGGACATTGGTGGTCCACGATCGAGCGGGTGCTGACGAAGGTGCCATCAATGAGTGGGCGATTATGTTTGAAGGGCAGTTGGGTCCTGAGGGAGTGCTGCAAGGAACCGTGCGCGATCTGGCGACAAATCAGCCAATCGAAAACGCATCGGTTTCTATAGAAGCCGCGGAAGTGGAAACCACCACGGATGCCACCGGCCATTATGAAATGGATGTGCCGGCCGGAACCTGGCAAGTTGTGTTTTCGGCGGAGGATCACTGTGACAGCACATCGGCTGAAATTACCATTGGCGATGAAGAGACGCTCACAGCGAACGCGGGGCTGCGGGCTCCGCTTGCGCAGATCAGCATTACTTCGATGAGTGTGATCGTTCCGATTGGCGGTGTCATAACAGACGATTTTACGATCACAAACAATGGAAACTGCGCCCTCTCGTTCGTGCTGACCGATACGTCAGCCTGGCTATCCGTGCTTCCCAACAATGCAACGGTACAGCCGGGCCAGAATCGCGAAATCACGGTGACGTTTGACGCGGGAACGCTGGGACTTGGGGAGTATCAATCCTCGATTGTCGTAAACCACAATGCGGTCGGCAGCCCCGTGGTGATCCCGATTACCATGGATATTGCCAACGATGCAGAGAATCCGGCGAACACCGTTCCGACCGAATTTGCATTGCGCGGCAATTATCCGAACCCCTTCAATTCCACGACCGAAATCGCATTTGATGTTCCGCATGCATCACAGGTAACCCTTGCGGTTTACAACGTGATCGGCCAAATGGTCGCCACTTTAGTACAAGGCACCGTAGTAGCGGGGTCGCACCACGTGG
>CAZVXJ010000326.1:0-3652 GCA_964631675.1 uncultured Alphaproteobacteria bacterium | reverse complement strand
CATGAAGTGCACGGTCGTACCGTTTCCGCGCGCCGCGCCGACCTCTTGCACGGGCCCCGTGGGAATACCGCGCTTGTACGCCTGCCGCCATTTTTTTCCGTCGCGCTTAACTTCCACTTCCAGCATTTCCGAGAGCGCGTTCACGACCGACACGCCCACGCCGTGCAGACCGCCGGAAACTTTGTAAGAGTCGCGGTCGAATTTGCCTCCAGCATGCAGCACGGTCATCACGACTTCCAGCGCGCTGCGTTTTTCCACCGGGTGAATGTCGGTGGGAATGCCGCGGCCGTTGTCCGAGACGGTGCAGGAGCCGTCTTCGTGAATCGTCATCTTAAACTCGGTGCAGTAGCCGGCCATCGCTTCGTCCACGGCGTTGTCCACGACTTCATAGACAAGGTGATGCAGTCCACGCGGGCCGATGTCACCAATGTACATGGCGGGCCGCTTGCGCACGGCTTCGAGTCCCTTGAGCACTTGAATCGCGCTCGCTTCGTAGGACGATTTTTTCGAGTCTTTTTCGAGCAGTGTTTCGGTCATGGTCTTTCTATCTATTCAGTGGATTGATTTTGTTCGAGAATTTCGCGCACGTGTTTTCTTACGACTTTCCTCTCGCGCAAAAGCACGAGGCCTTAATAGGCGTGTCGGAGAGTTTCCATGCCGCGCGGAACTGCTCCTCGAGTTTCGCAGCTTCTTCTTTGTTGCCGGATTTGGCCATGCATTCCGCGAGACCCTTAAGCGCCCAGCCGTTGCCCGGATGCCGCGCGAGATCGGCGCGATACACCTGCTCCGCTTCTTCAAGCATGTTTTGTTCGAGCAAGAGCGCGCCGAGCGGATGCCGTGCCGGCATCATCCAGCCCCACGGCTCGTCATAGCGCAGCGAATCATCTTTTCGCACGGCTTCGCGCAGGAGCGCAAACGCGCGGTCATAGTTTTTCTTGCGGTACTCAAGCTCTCCCTCGGCCACGGGCATGGCCAGTTCCAGCACTAGCTTCCCTGTGTTGTTGCCGATGTAGCGCGTTTCAGGGACGAGCGCGGCCGCTTTCCTGAATTCTGCCAGCTCCGCCTCGCCTTCCGCAACTTTGCCGAGTGCGGCAAACGCAATCGTGCGGCCATAGCGCCAAAAAGCCGTCGTGAGCGGTTCGTCGGCGGGCGGCTGCGGCTCCTTCAAAAGTTCATCCCACATCCCGAAGCGAACCATCACATGCGTGGGCAGCGGCAGAAAGCCCTCAATGAAATCGGGAATCTCGCGCACAACAGACGGCGGTGTTACACTCACCATGTCGCGCGCGGCTTTCATCGCAAGTTCGCGGCGCCCCGTATACATCGCGGCCCAGGCCAGAAAATGATAATCATGCGCGCGGTAAAATGCATACGTGCCCTGCAAATCCCAAGTGCTGTCCACGGAAACCGCCTTTACGTTCGCCGCAATCGCATTGTCATAATGACCGAGCCGCATGTCAATGTGTGCGGGCATGTGAACCAGATGTGCGACACCGGGAATGCGCGTCCGCAGGACATTCGCTGCCGTCAGCGCTTTTTCGGGAGTCGGCGAGGATTCCATTGTGTGGATGTAAAGATGACACGCTCCCGGATGATCGGGAGCAAATTTCATCACGCTCTCCAGTGTCGCCATGATCTCCGGGGTTCCGGGCTGCGGCTCGCCCGCGGCGGTCCACTGATCCCACGGCCTGAGATTCAGCATCGCATCGGCGAACAGCGCGCCCACGTCTGCATCATTCGGATGTTTGGCCCACACAAAGCGCATGGCATCCGCGTACGCGCTGTCCAGGCTGCGACGATCCTCGGGCAGTGGAAAAACATAGCGCGCGTTGATGGCCGTCGTTAAGTCCTTTTCGACGGCGGTCGCGTTCACCGCATGCTGTGCGGCTTTTTGCGCACTCTCCGCTGCGATTCGCGCCGCCGTGCTGTCCATAAACGGATAATTGATGTGCGGACCCGCCGACGCGGCCACACCCCACCAGCACATCGCACAGGCCGGATCAAGCTCAGTTGCGCGCTTGAAGTAGTACATCGCCGCCGGATAGTTGAATCCGTACAGCAACACAAGCCCCTGGTCAAAATACTTCTGCGCGTCTGCGGATGTCGTTGTGATTTTGTAACTGTAACCTGCTAAGTCCGCGCGCAGCGGCACATCCGCCGCGTAAGAAATCTGAAGACAGAAAACACAAAGAATGAAAAATAGTTTGGTGTTGTTCATTGCTTTGCTCCACTCAAGGTTTTGTGATACTGCTCGGCTGTTCGCGCGAATGACATTCCATGCCGCCGCCGCCGTGATTCAGCGATTCCGCATTGATTTGAACGACTTCTCGATCAGGGAAGGCTTGCTGTAAAATCTCTTTTGCCTTCTGATCCTTCTGTTTCATCGAGTTCGGACGACCCTCTTTCCAGTAGGACGGAACGAGCACCGCACCGTTCGTAATCAAAAAATTTAAGTAGCTCGTGGCCAAGACATAAGTTACGATTTCGCCGGGCTTCGATCCCTGAAAATAAGTGGGCGCGTATTCGTCCGTGCTGTCCACCTTATAGGTTGCGGTCATCAAGTCCGGCACGGGCATTCGAATGATTTCGAACGGCCGCCCGTCCTGATCCGTTGCGTTCTTTAGAATCCGATAGTTCTCTTCGAGTCGGATGTAGGAGATGGTACTCATCGGATCCCGATCGCGCTCCTCTTCGGAAATTTTAGCCAACAGAATCGTATTGGGACCCACGAACCTGCAGAATTCGTCTATATGATTGACTCCGTTTGGATAGATGCCGCCGGGTAGTTTGCCGAAGGTAATTCCGTCGTCTTCCATCGGCCCAAAGCCGAGCCAGATGACCTTTTTCTGACCGAACATGCGCAGCAGTTCGCGTTCGATCGATTCCAGTGAATAGCCACGGTTACGGTGCATCTCCGTAAGTTGTATCGCCAGCATCGTTCCCTTGCCGTTGAACTCGCGGTTGCCGCCCTCGCTGGCGATTGTGGACGTTCGGATCGGCAGATTCATGCTTCGCGCAACCGCCCATTCGATCGTATCAAGGCGGACACAGAATTCATCTATCGGATCAAGCAGTCCGAACATATTCCACTTCATGTCCGCGATCATCAGGTTGCCTTGATCGCCGCGCAGGAAGATCGGTCCGGTATCGCGCAGGCAGAGCCACTGTACCGGATAGACGATCATATTCACTTGCTGCGCGTCAATTTTTCGCTGCCGGAATTTTCCCAGCAGCAGCGTGCGTGTCGAATCCCCGTCAATGAACAAGTTGACCTTCTCATGCGGCGTAATCGCCTGGATCATGTCCAGCAAACATTCGCCTGTTGACTCGCCCGAGAAGTTCGCGGCGTCTACCCACGACATCCAAATGGCATCCTGCCGCTCGAATTCCGCCGGATACGAGAAGAATTCCGTTGTCTCTTGCGCAAACAGCGCTCCGCCGCAGAAGAACAGGATAAGAATAATCAACATCGTCTCCCCTTTGGGATTTGGTATTGTCATCCTGAACGAAGTGAAGGATCTCGATTTGGGTTTTGTAGCGCCGCACGGCTGTGCGCTATTACTCGTCTGCGGCGTCAACCACATCTCCAAGCTGCTCTTGGCCGAGTTTGATGAATTTCTCGGCCCAAATGATTCTTTCGCGAGCAACCTGT
>CAZVXJ010000325.1:0-3654 GCA_964631675.1 uncultured Alphaproteobacteria bacterium | reverse complement strand
TTTGCATTTCTCACCGTACAAAAGGTCACGTGAGCCGCATCAGAAAAACCAAGCGGATCCTGTACGTCGAAGACCTGAAAAACATGGCTGATGTCGTGATCGACTTTCTGGGTAAGCATGGCTACGAAGTCGTGCACGTCTACACGGCTGATGCCTTCATGGAAATGTTTCCATCGCTTGACGAAATTCGTGTTCGCTTCCCCGGTTTACTGGACAAATGGGATGAGACGGCACCCCATCGAAATCTGGACGACTTGATTGACCTGAACATTGGATTCATTATGCTGGATCATGAGTTACTTGGATCACAGCTGACGGGCCTGGGTTTGCTGAAATGGATGGCGCGCGCGAGGCCGTATTATAACAACATTCCGAGAATCATGTACACCAGTATGGCTTCGCGCTATGAATCCGGTGAGGCGATTCGGTGGGGTGCTAAAGCATGCATTGACCGCCACGAGCACGATCTGCTCCTGGAGACCATACGGGAATGGATGGGACCGAAGGCAACCGGAGACGACCCACAACTGTTCGACTGGCTGAAGAGTAAGTCCGAGAGCAAGCGATTCTTCGCGCACAAAATACAAGAGACTTCCGGGCATACGCTGCCCGTTTACATTTGGGGCGAACGGGGAACATCGCTGCATGAGTGGGCGCAGTGGATTTCGAGACACTCCTTTGCAGATGAAGAGCCGAAGGACGTTTGCATCGAATACGTCGATCAGTTCTCCGATGATGTACAGGCACGAAAAGAGGCGACCGTGCTCGAAGAAAAACTCTCGCAACGCGTTTCCTGTGACGTCGCCGAAATCAAGCAGTTTCACCTTGCGGCCAGACCTGCCCAAACCGTGCTCTTGCAGTTTATCGAAGAGCATACCAACATACGGGTAATCTGCACCGGCCGGGAGGATCCTGACGCGGCCTTTCAAAGCGGTAAGCTTCTACCCGAACTCTATGAACACTTTGTGGGCCGGATTGTTGAGTTGCCTCCCTTGCGTGTACGCATCGCCGAATGCCGCCCGGAATTTCAGTCGGATGTGATGCGCGAATTCAATAGGTACCGCGCTGTGAGTGGAGGAGCCGAGATTGAGATTGATGGTGATGCATGGGACGTGCTATGCGACCATCCATGGCCTCGCAACGACTGGGAGCTGAAGCATGTGGTTCAATGCCTGTCCCACAAGGTGGAAGGTTCTGACCTAACCCGCAGAGTGATCACCGCTCCTCTGGTTCGTGAATGTATTGCCGGAGTCGGCGGAGTCCACTTGCTCAAGTAACACCAGTTTTCATCTCTCAGATTCTGTCCACGAAACCCGGTTAAAAGACCGGGTTTTTTGCATTGAGTTAATCTCTTGTTTTGATCAATCATTAGAGTAGTATTAAGTTTTGGTCATGCGCCAATCTGCTCGGCGCGTCGCATTACGATGTGTAAATGAATTCACGGTCTATTAAGTCTGTCGATTTCTTACCACACCAAACTCTTAAGGAGAGACTATGAAGTACGCTGCTTTGCTTATTCTGCTTGTCGCAGTGAACGGCCTGGCCCAACCGGTGTCGGAATTCACAACCGATTCCCACACCAGACTGCTGATTCACGGGAATACAGGCACTGGAACTGTGGCTTTTGATGCCTCCGGCAATGGAATTGACGGGAGTTTTCGCGGCAGCCCCACGTGGGTTCCGGGACGGTTCGGAATGGGAATCAATTTTGCAGGTGGTCAACTCAACTGTGCTGTTTCGTATGACGGAGAGTCAGGCTATACGGAAATCGCTCACCACTCGTCCCTCAATGTCGGCAGCGGTGACTTCACGATTGAGGGATGGTTTATTGTCGATGCGCAGAATGACGTTTATGATTATCCGCTCGTCTTCAAGGGGCAATCTTCGTCTATTGCCCTTTGGGGATTGCAAGTACGCACAGATCTCATCCCTGTATTCTGTGCAGGCTTCAACAACTCCAGTATTTGCGTTAACGGCACAACTCCACTTTCTCTTGGTCAGTGGTACCACATTGCAGGAGTGCGGAGCGGGAATAGCTTCATCCTGTATGTGGATGGAGTCGAAGTTCACCGCGTAACGAATGCATTAGGAAGCGTGGATACCGATGATCCTCTTCACTTTGGTCACGTCCCGTACCACTCGCCCTTGCGATATTTCGCAGGCGATGCAGATGAAATTCGTTTCTGGAATCGCGCCCGAACGGCCACAGAAATTTTGGCCGACAAGAACAACGTATTGACTGGGTCCGAGTCGGGACTCATAGGACTTTGGAATTTCGATGCGTGTGCTGGGACTGCCGTTGAAGATCGGTCAGCCAATAGCAATGACGGCACACACGTTGGTGTATACGACTATGTTCCGGCCACATGGGCGCCGTCATCAGAGGGTGACGGCATCGACTTTGGCGAATCTGTACTTTTGGAACCGGAAATCCTGACGGCGGAGTGTTTTATCATGGCCGACTCACTGCGTACCAATCAGATGCTCATCTTTACGAGCGCGAAGAACTTTCAGGGGTATGCGCTCAGCTTGATCAATGGTCATCCCGCATTCGAAGTTCAGGATAACGGCCAGCGATATCAGGCCATTTCGACAGAGTCCGTTGTGACGGGGCAGTGGTATCATTTGGCTGGAACTTTCGATGGAACAACCGTCAGAATATTTGTCGATGGTGTGTGCGCAGCGGCTGTACTCGGATCACTCAGCTCAGCTGTCTACCCACTTTTTGCCGGAACCGACGTCACGCCTCCTTACGTATCGGATCCGTTTTGGGGCACCATTGATGAAGTGCGGCTGTCTGATGTGGTGCGGTACTCTTGCGACTCGACGGGCACAATATCGGGGACGGTCACTCCCGGATACTCGGGCATTCTAATCGACTTGTTCGACTCGGAAAACACCTTGATTAGCACTACGCTCACCACCTCAGGCACCTATAGTTTTGAAGGTCTGAATCCCGCAGCCTACTACGTTGAGTTAATCGAACCACTCGGCATGACGGTTAGCCAGAATCATGTTCCCGTCGTTCTCGCCGCGCGCGAAGAGGAAGTTGTGAACTTCACGCTGACCAACTCCATCGCGGTCAATGACGCCCGTTCAAAAGGCTACTGGAAACACCAGGTCAATGCAAACCTTACGGGCCGTGGCCATGCGGACTATACATGCTCTCAACTTGAGCAGCTGCTTCAGTCCATATTTGACTGTTTCTACTTGAATCCTCTTGAACCGGTTCAGGTCAGCGGGGTTACCTATACCGGGAGCCCGGCAGCGCCATTGACATTAAGCTTAATGAGTGCCATGCTTGGCATCAATCAGGGTGGAAGCACGCTTGTCGAACGGGCTTCATCACACTATTTGGCTCTACTGCTCAATGTTGTTTCAGGCAAACTGGCACAGTACTCCGACGCCTCAAACGATGGCGCGAGTGTCTCGCAGGCCATCGTTTACATCGACCACATTCTGTTAAGTAATCCAAACGGCGCAAAGGACATAGCTGAGACACTCAATAACGCCCAGGCTGTTGCGGCCGGAATCATTCCGCTTTCAACTCCTGACGTACTATTTGCGGACGCCTCAAATTTTGGTCCGCCCGTTCCGAATCCATTCAATCCAACAACATCGCTTTCGTTTGAATTGGCCGCAGCGTCCGCCGTC
>CAZVXJ010000324.1:0-3656 GCA_964631675.1 uncultured Alphaproteobacteria bacterium | reverse complement strand
ATCAGCGGGCGAATGCTCTGATCAGAGTATTGCTTAGGCTCGGCGCCTACCAGCTTTACGTCCAGGACCGGGTTCCCGATCACGCCGCTGTAAGTCAGACAGTCGAGATAGCTGTGGGTCGACTTGGCAAGTCGGCCGCTGGGTTAATCAACGCGATTCTGCGAAAACTCGCCCGCGAGCGCGAACGGTGGGACACTCCTCCCGAAGCCTCGGATGAAATTGGTCGTCTGGCCTATCTTCACTCGCACCCTCGCTGGATCGTCAAGTCTCATATTGACCAGTTTGGAGCAGAGGCGGCGGAATCAGCGCTTGCGAAAAACAACACTCGTGCACCGCTCACGGTTGCCGTTGACAGTGAGAAGATTGGCATAGAAGAACTGCAGAGCCTCTTTCGTGAACAGGGAATAAAATGGGAAGCCTCTCAGTATCTGCCAAACTACCTCCGACTTCTGAGTCCGTCGCTGCATGTGATTCAACCTTATCTCGAGGCTGGTGCACTGACAGTCCAGGATGAGAGCGCGGGGATGGCTGTCGCTCTGTTGGACGCTCAGCCCGGAGAAAACGTACTCGATCTGTGTGCAGCACCCGGTGGAAAAGCTATCGCCATTGCACGATCGGTCTTGCCCGCCGGGCAGTTCACCTGTGTGGAATCCGATCCGGAACGAGCGGGGAAGTTACAGGAAAATCTGGCACGCGCCGGTGCCACGGATGTCACTGTCGTATGCACGGATGGGCGTAATTTTGGCGGCGGCCCGTACGATCGAATCTTGATAGACGCGCCATGTTCAGCGTTAGGACTTTTGCGCAGACAGCCGGATGTTCGCTGGAGGAGAAAGAACCATCATTTACCAGCCCATCACCGTATGCAATTGGAACTGCTCACCCGGGCGGCGGAATTAGTGAAACCCGGTGGGGTACTAGTCTACTCTACATGCAGTATTCTGCCTTCAGAGAATCATGACATTGTAACGGCTTTTCTAAAACAGTTTCCGGATTTTCAGAAGGAAGATGCCCTCGGTTTTTTACCTCAGTCTGTCGTTGGCAAACATGGCGACATGGAGACCTTCACGCACTTACACGATACGGACGGCGCATACGCAGCAAGGTTGCATCGCGTCAGTCATTGAGCTAATATGAGTATTGCCGGGTTGCAGCGAATGCTGATCAGCCGCCCAGTCCAGTGGGGACTCGTCGCGCTGGTCAGTTTTCTTTTCGCATTCTTCTTGTTTGACCGCGTGGTAATGCCACTCTATACCCGGCAGGGGACAGAGCACGCGGTACCAGACTTGCGCGGCTTAAACAGAACATCGGCCTTGCGCATTGCAGATTCCAGCGGATTTGTGCTCGTAGATGAGCCGGGCAAGAGTGCGGGCAAGGTGGAACCGGGCATGATTCTTGAACAGCGTCCACTGCCGGGAAGTATGGCGAAACCGGGCAGAAAGATCCATGTTGTGCCGGCGCTTCCGGCCGCTCGTGATCAAGCTCCTGATGTGGTTGGGCTGGACTTGCGTGATGCACAAATTCGATGTAAGAATGTAGGTTTGCTAGCGAGCGAATCCGAAGTAGCCTACAGTTTTTCGACAAGCGTGCCGGTGGGACGCGTCATCTCGCAGAAACCGGCTGCCGGTCAGACGGTCCAACCCGGAAGCAGCGTGAAGTTGACCGTGTCGATGGGGCCAACACCGGAGAAGTTCTTCGTCCCATTCTTGATCGAAAAACCACTGTCTGAAGCCCGGGTCATGCTGCGTGAAGCTGGCCTCAAGCTTGGCAAAATTGTGCGCAAGGAAACCGAACTCTATGATGCGGGAACGGTGATATCACAATCAATTCAATCAGGTGATGAAGTTGCCCGAAACACCGCCGTCGATGTGGTAGTAGCCATCAAAGCCCGGTCCACGGATGACCCGGCGAAGGAGCCAGAGTAGGACTCTTGAATAGGAACATTCGAATTGCACCTTCAATTCTCGCGGCAGACTTCTTGAATTTGGGAAGCCAAATACGCGAGTGCGAGGCGGCGGGCGCTGACTGGATTCATTGTGATGTGATGGACGGACATTTTGTGCCGAATCTCACATTCGGACCGCCCGTGATCAGACAGTTAAAGAGTATCACCTCGCTGGCTTTAGATGTTCATCTGATGATCGAAACACCCGAGCGGTCGCTGGAGCAGTATCACGCGGCAGGAGCTTCGGCCATAACCGTGCATCAGGAAGTGTCGCCCCATCTTCACCGCACACTGACGCATATTCGTTCTCTCGGAGTTCGGGCTGGAGTCGCCATCAATCCATCGACTCCGGTTGAATTGTTGGAACCAGTTATTGGCGACATTGATATCTTGCTCATCATGACTGTTAATCCCGGTTTTGGAGGGCAGAAATTCATCCAGTCCACCCTGAAAAAGATCGAGACAGCGAGTGACTGGCGCGTGAAGCGTGGGGCGGCATTTGATCTGTCTGTTGACGGCGGCATCGATTCAAACACAGCCTCTAAGGTCGTCGCAGCAGGTGCGAATGTTCTCGTCGCGGGAACATCAGTGTTCAGCGGCACGATCAAATCGAATATCGCTGGGCTGCGTAAGTCTGCGCAGTGCTGAAACTTCTTGTCCGGCCCGTGGGTGACTATCAAGTCAACACGATTCTCCTTTGGTGCGATGAAACTCTCGATGCGGTCTGGTTTGATCCCTCAGCCGAATCGGAACTTATCGTCCGCGAAATAATTAGACGTAGTTTGAAATTGACGGCACTGATTAACACGCACGGTCACGTTGATCACATCAGCGAGAATGCCGTTGTCAAATCGAAGTTTTCTGTTCCGCTGCTCATTCACCCGCTTGACAGGCCGATGCTGATTGATCCCATGCTAAATCTTTCTGCGTGGACTGGCCAGCACATCATTTCTCCCGACGCCGATGCCACCATTACCGATACCGACTTGCTGACGGTTGGGCAATCGACGCTGAAAGTGCTTCATATTCCCGGTCATTCGCCCGGTTCACTGGCGTTCTACTCGGATCAAGGATTTGTTATAGCCGGCGACACGCTCTTTCAGGGAGGCGTAGGTCGAACTGACTTTCCAGGATGCAGTGAATCACAGCTGCTGACCGGCATTCGCACGAAGCTCTATACACTTCCGGACACCACCATTGTCTACCCAGGCCACGGCCCCGAAACCTCCATCGGCGAAGAAAAAGTCTCCAATCCTTTTGTCCGCGGATGAGTTCCCTGGTGTCAGAGAAGTTCGTACATTTCTCGCACAGGGTTCCTTCGAGTCTGATCTTCAGCCACTAACCCTCGAGTGTTACGCCCGGGACTTGCGTGACTTCGCCCGGTGGATGATGGCAAGAAAATCCGAACTTGTGCAAGCTAGCAGTGATGATATCGAACTGTATCTTCAGGATCTCGGAGAATTCCTTGCTCCGGCCAGTCTGGCTCGCAAGTTGTCTTCCCTCCGCCAGTTTTTCCTGTGGAGAATTGCCGAGGGCATGACCCGCAATGATCCCACTGCGGAAATCGCAGGGCCAAAGTTATTGCGCCACCTGCCGCAGGTCTTGACCGTGCAGGAGGTCGAGTCACTGATTGAATCGGCTTCTGGCGACGAGCCATATCAGATTCGCGACCGCTGCATGTTTGAAGTTGCGTACTCCTGTGGTCTGCGCG
>CAZVXJ010000323.1:0-3657 GCA_964631675.1 uncultured Alphaproteobacteria bacterium | reverse complement strand
TCTCTCGATCATGCTCGGTCGCGCGTTTCATTTCAACAAGGACGAACTCGTATCGCTCGGAACGGCGGCAATGCTGCACGATGTCGGCAAGCATATGTTTCCCGACCTGTTGGACAAGCCTCTCAGTCAACTATCTCCTGAAGAGCAAAAGCGGCTGCGTTCCCATCCTCACGCAGGAGCGGTCATCGTCTCCAAGACTTGCCCTTCGGCGACTCGCGAACAGGCGGCAATCCGCCAGCATCACGAGCAGCCCGACGGCCGCGGCTATCCCAACAAGCTCGTTTCTTCCAATCAGCCGCCACTACAAACGCATCAGCCGCACGCCGGCCACATTTTTCGTATGGCCGAAGTGATTGCGGTGGCAAACGCCTTTGACAACCTCATCAGCGGAGATTTGCACGTGGAACCGCTTTCTCCGACACGGGCAGTAGAGTGTCTGGTTCGCGGAGCGGGTTCGCTGTACAACAAGGCTGTTGTTTCAAAATCACTCGACCTGATCAATGTCTATCCGGTCGGCGCGATGGTTGAGGTAAAGGTTGGTGAGACGGGTTTTGCAAACGGATCTCGCGGCGTTGTCCGTCGCAGCACAGGCCAGCACTTCAAACGGCCCGAGATCATGGTTTTATGGGATCGCAAAGGCAACCGCATCACGCCGCGCATATTGGATCTCAACAAGCATCGAGGCGTTGAGGTCGAGTTGGTCTAATTTAGCGAATTCGCTCAAGCATTGCAAGAACGGAGAGCGGGCAGCCAGTCCGGCCGCCCGCTTCAAACAAAGCCACCCGCGATGATTTGCGGGCGTTCTCATACTAATCCGCTACTTCGCGTCTGCCGGGGCGACACTTTGACTCCCGATCAACTTCAGGGTTGCGCTCAGACGGTCAGCTTCTGACATCTTCAACATGGATGCATGGCAGGCGTCACTGCAGCAGCATACCTTCATTCCATTCTCCCAAAGCACGGGTGATTTCTCGGTGCATTCGAAGGTCTTGCCGCAACCGCAAACGGCCATGTTCTTTCCGTCTTTGGCGCTCACGTTGGTCGCAAACTTCAACGCTGAAAACGACGTTGACCAATTCTCCAGCGCAGCCTTCTTCTCAGTTTCTGACATCGTCAGCGCTTTCTCATGACACTCTTTGGAGCAACAGTACAGCAACGTCTCGCCATTCTTGATAGACAAGGCTTTGTCAGTCACCTTGAACTTCGTGCCGCAAACGCACACTGCGATGAGAGACTTGTCCGCTTCAACATTGCTGATGTTGTTGATGGGCTGGACTTCCGGACGCGGTTTAAGGACGGGAGGGCTCTTCAGGTCTTCCGTGCCCTTGCTGGGTGCGGCGCCACCGACACCGGTATCGGCCGCAATGGCCATGGTACAGACGCAGGCAACCAACACGAGAATGCTAATTAGACTCCGCATGGTAATTCTCCTCTTCTACTTTCGTTATGTGTGGAACTGAAATTATTGGGCAAGTGATCTATCGGAGGCGATTGAGACTGCGGACATCTAGCTCGGCCGCACGGAATGCGTTTGCATGGTTCAGAAGAGTTGCTATCGCTTAGAATATAATCAGATTGCTCTGAATATTCAAGTCCCGTCAAGCAAGCCGGCGATACCTGTAGAAGCCTAAGTAGCTGTTTTTATTGATTGTCTACTTAGCGACTCCCAGATTGCGGCTATGCTCACTCCGGCGAACAACACCAGAAATAGTACAGGTATTATGCGGTAGCGAGGGAGGACGATGACCGGGACATATAAGACCAAATATCCGGTCACCGAAAGTATGATTGCTGGATCGAGTTTTTTCTTATGATACGCCCAAATGATGCCGGGAATGGCGAGGAAAAGCAAGAGGATGTAGCTTACTCGATAGATGAGGTTTCTGGCAATGGGGTGCGTGGGATCGAACCAGACGAAGTAGAGGAGGCGCTTCAGCGTCAAGGAGACATACTCGGCGGTATTTTCGCGAACGAATCTCTTGCCCTCTGCTCTGTAAACGCGATCTCTGTCCTGTTCGTCAGCCGGGAGTGTTGACTCAAATGCGGTTTGGTAGGCAGAGTCCATGTGCGCAAGAATGTACTCACCGTTCATTGTCTTGTCTGTACCGGTGGCTCCGGGGTGATTGGCCAACCAAAATGTGAGGCCGTAGCCGGTACGCACCGGAATGAATTCTCCTTGTACAATGTAATTGCGAACAACCCATGGAGTCATTACTAATATGGCTGCTATTCCCATTGGGATCAGACAACGTCTGATTAGCTTCAGGCGGGGCACTTGCTTCCACAGAAGAGAAACACAGATCGCTGCAGCAAGAATGGACGCGCCTTCCTTGATCAGAACCGAGCTTGCGCCAACCACTCCAAGTCCAATCGACAACTTGACTACATTTCCGTCCTGCCTCCACTTCTCTTTGATCCATAGATAGAATACGATCATCCAAAGTGACAAGACAAGATAGACGAATTCGGTGACGGGCCGCGAGTGTGTGTACACGAATTCCGGATAGAAAGCATAAGCAGCCGCAAAACCAGTTCCAACGGAGCTCGAGAACATGGATCGCCCAATGAAGAAAGCCGGAATACAACCACTGATTGCGACTATTGCCTGAGAGATGTACATCCAAGTGTAATTATCTCCCAAGAGCCACATAAAAAATGTACACCAATAGGTGTATAGCGGCGGCAGAAACGACGAGGGTTGGAGAGGCGCTCTTCCCCACTCATCAAACGAGTAGCCGTTTCCATCCAAGAGATTCTGGGCGATGCTCATATACTCATAGTAGGCCCTTGTATTCTCCCCTGCAAGCAGGGTGACGGCTATGCGCGCGATAAGTCCCGCGAGCATGATCGACAAGAGAACGACTCTTGTCGATTTCATTTGAATCGCGGCAATTGCCCAACCGATGTGAGGGCGATGTTATTCAGTATCAAAGCGGAGTGCCTGAAATTTCTTTCGCAGCATCGTGCTATCTGGCTGCTTGTAATCGTAGCCGATCAGCGCGCCTTCCCAATAGCCGTAGTCGGGATTGGGTAGCATAAACCACTTGCTGCCCCACCAATCGTGATGCGCTTCAATCAAACTGTCTCGCGCGGCGGGAGGAAGTTTGCTCGCCACGAAATCATTCAGATTGTCGCCGAAAACTTGCACGACGCGATGCGTGCGGCACACGTAATTTCGCCGCGAAGTTTTGTCACTCGTCCAGCCGGGTTCTTCGTTCGTGGTAAGCAATTGACTTTCGGTCTGTGTTTGCGGAAAACCGAGCGCGCGCAAGTTGTTCCATGTGCAGATGTCGAGCGATGAATCGCGGTTTGTGATGTAATAAATCGCCGCGCCTTTTTGATCGGCCGCCTTCAGGTATTCCAGCGCGCCGGGTACGGCCACTCCCTTCTCCTCTTTGCACCACGGATCCCACGTTTTCGCGCTGTAAAATTCTTTGTCGCGAATCAGCCGCGCCTGATAGAGCGAGTTGTCCAGCACCGTTTCATCCACATCAAGGATAATCGCCGGCGGCTTCTGTGAAAAATCTTTTCCTTGTTCGAGCGCAGCGGTCCATGTGTTATCTGCCAGCACGCGGTCAAGATCAGCTAATGCAGCGCGATATACTGACAGACATGCCGCATCATACTCGGCCGCCGATTGCAGATAGAGCGTGGAAT
>CAZVXJ010000322.1:0-3660 GCA_964631675.1 uncultured Alphaproteobacteria bacterium | reverse complement strand
CCACCACAAAAAGGGGCTGAAGACATTCATGAGCGGTGTCTCCTGCACGATACGTGTACTGCACATGGTGTCAGCCGCGCTCAGGACTGAGATGGAGCCCGAGAGGAAAGCGGACTATCGAGGGGCTCGAAGTTATTCTGAAGGAGTTTCTGAAACCGTTCTTCGCGCCGTTTAGCGCCGCGGGTTCTGGGACTATAGACACCGAAAAATCTGGTTGTCTGCTCGAAGACGCGAGGCACGTGGCAGGATAACTCGGCAAGAAATTCCATCGGACTGAATGCTCGCATCATTTCGTCCTTTTCCGAATCATCAAGCGGCTTGGTGTAACGCGCAACCGGCTCCGTGCCGGATTCGTCAATGGAAAGGCGTTCGAGGGCCAGCGGGGTTTTTTCAGATAGCGGGCAAGAAACAGCCAGGCGTCTTTGTCGTCAGAGCCGATCGGTTCTCTAGCGAAGAAGTTAAATCCGGAATGCTCCCAGCTTTTCATCAACTCTACTGTTTGTTCATCAAGGAGCTGTTCGTCGATGCGGAATTTGAAAACTTTTTCGGCGAAAAATTCTTGGAGCAGCGCGGTGTTTACTTTGGGGAACTCAACGAAGGAACCATCGGAAAGAATTCCGCCGTCAAGGGCGATACAGTGAATATGCGGATGCCAATTGAGAAACGAACCGTCGGTATGCAGTGCCATGACCGCCCCGGGCTTTGCGCCGGGGATGACCGCTTCTACGTATTCTGCCCAGTGTCTTACGGTACGGTGTCAGTGAGCATTGAAATCCTTCGGGAGATGCTGAGCGTTGAATCGCTAAGAAAAGCGGAGGATAAAAAACCTCCGCCTCGGGGCAGAGTGCAAACTAGACCGCTCCCAGTTGCTCGAGCATCGCGACGCAGTCGTCTGCACCGGACTGCTTCCTTGCGATACTGAGCGCGGTGACGCCTCCGGCTTCCACGTTGAAATCGAGATCACTGCGATAGAAAAATGGGGCGGCGTGATACATCGGGTACCTACTAGAGCAGGCATGCATCAATGCTGTCCAGCCGCGTTGATCCGGGACGTTTATGAGAATGTCCGGCCTTGCAAGCAGGGCCTTTACCTTTGTCGGATCACCACAGGTCGCGGCCCACATAAGCGGCGTTTGCCCATCGTTATCGCCGATATTTAGCGAGACACGAGCATCGCAGAGCAGTCGGAAGAAACACTCCTCTCCCGGATAGCCGCCGTTTGCGTGCGCAGCGCGATGCAGTGCCGTAAACCCCTTTCGATTGCGAGCATTGACGTCGATATCACTTCGGGTGAGCAGTGCGGCGACCGCCTGCGGGTTGTAATATTCGCACGCAACATGCAGCGGCGTGTCACCGTTTTCATCGCGCGCGTTGACATCAAGACTGGAATTCTCTAGCAGCGCGACATAGTCCGTCTCGGGGAGCGTGTTGCGAAATTGCCAGAATAAGGGGTTGTCCGAAATAGCGGTTGCGGTCATTTGAAACCTCCATAAAAAGCTACTCCACTTGACTGAGAGATTCAGACAGGTTCACTTCTTCACGACCGCGCAGGAATAGAACAGCATTAGGAATATGTCATAATATTACTCGAAAATCAACGTCGCGTGCCACAAGTGCAGATCTCGCGAGTAACCCAGTATAAAGTACAGCTTCAGTGGAGCCCCCCTGCATAAATCCCCTTAACCGTCTTAGGAAGCACTCTTATGTGTCCTGCCAACGACGATTGAGAGATTCCTAGATCTTGAAGTTCATCATGCAGTACTTTCCCTGGATGTGCCGGCGTAAATTCCGGTAGTCGAGGAATGTCATTGACTTAGCGCGTTAATGTTTGGATTCAAACGTTTTTTCGTAGTTCAGCTCGCGGGAGCAGCATAAAAGGCATGCCCGGATAAATAGAAACAGAACAAATCAGACGAATCAAGTGCTATTTCTGACGTCCCTCGCAGAGATTACGATTTGTCTATAATGACAAGCACTTAAAACAGCCGGTAGTCGTCAACGGCAAGACGCGTACCGGTGCCCCACGTAACTCTCGTTTCCTCACGCACAGTTTCTCCGAACGGGCGAAATATCACGGAACACGCACTCGATAACCAGCAATCAGGATGCCGTTTGCTCTCACGCTGATACGTCCCATACGGGCATGATATCTTTCGGGGATACCTGTGATATCGCATGCGAACATCCCATTGGAAGGAATCGCAACACGAGTAGATCCAAAGGTCTCTCCATCAAGCTCAAGTTGAACTTGAGCAGAAAAACCGTCACCGTCATTTAGGATAAACGCATGAAACGTACGGTTTGCTGCATCGGTCTCTGCAAATACGGCTACCGGAGCCAATGCATCAGCTATGGTTGTTCGAAACTGGTTCAGCGACTCTTCGGGGAAGACCATATTATCTGCGAGCCCGAGCCTAGGCCTGATTACCGGAAAATAAACGCTCTGATCGGATACCTCCCAAGACGTCGCACCTGAAATGTACCTCCCTTCAAAAAAGTCCCGGCGTGCCTGATAGAATTCGCTCGCCACCCAATCGGCCGAGTAAGCTTCGGCCCAAACATTCACATCCCCGTTTACCGGCTTAAAAAGTTGCTCCCGTCCGGCAAAAAAATAGTCCTTTGCTCTTTCAATGAGCAGCGGATCATTGATCGACGCCACGCTCGGATCGGAGCGTTGACGGATACAGCCGACTAATGCATCGCAGTTCAGGTCCAACGAGTTATTGGCATCCGGCACGCAAGTAATGTGATCATACTTTTCGCAACTAATACGCGCATAGAACTCGCGAGTATTATACGTAAAATTGCCGATGCGAATCGGCATTTGATTGACATTTGCCAAGCTGTTCGTACTGCTCAAGAGGTAACGATAATTTTCAAACCACCCATTTGTGAATTCGCTCCAGTTTATGGGACGCCGGTCGTTCGTTTCTATTCCATCGAGTATCGATCCGATTTCCCTTTGTCCGACAAGTGGATTCCAGCGGTAGCCGAGGTACGCGTGAAGGTCACGTACGTCATCACGTAACGGGAACGCGGCATCGGAAGGAAAGGACCCCGTACCAAATGCTCCGGAAGCCCCAATCAACGGAATTTGCGGTGCCACGGCGCGGGCATCTGAAAGGAGAATGTTCAGCAACTGTTGGGTCAGACGCTGGGTGGTCGGATCAGAAGCAGCCGGTTCATTATCAGTTGCTATCATGGCGACTGCAGGCTCTGCGGATACCCGCCAGAGAAATTCAAAGAACTGAGTCTCAATCCGCGGGAGGGTGAGTTGCTGAAAATCAAGGGTAAAAGTCAATGGGAAATCTTGGTTGATCATTAGGCCGGCATCATCCATCGCCTGGTGAAACGCCCGCTCCGGCACGAGGTGCGCTATTCGGAGCATATTGACATTCACTGCACGAGACATATTGGCCAAATCCACGAATTTGGCTTGATACTTCGGTGTTACAGCCGAATATACTTCTCCAACCGGCTCACCGCCGAAAATCAAGCGGCGGAGAACTCCATGGAGGTCGCCCCCACGGAGGAAAGTTCGCCGATTGTTCAGATAAAATCCGTCGCTTCGCGCCTCTAGCGTTCGTGTCCGGAACCGAACTGTCCGTGCGTCACTGATTTTATCGTTGACCAAAACCGAAATATCCGCGGCCAGTGTGC
>CAZVXJ010000321.1:0-3682 GCA_964631675.1 uncultured Alphaproteobacteria bacterium | reverse complement strand
TCGAAACTCGCCGGCTGGCCGATGGACCAGGAATGGTTGCGTGCAAAAATTTTCGCACTGGCTCCTTCCTTCCAGTGAACACGGCATTGCCAGGCATAGTTCCTCGCCCGTTCCAGTTCCGCTTGCACATTTTCGACTGCCATTCCGCGCCGAACAAAAAAGCGCAGATTTCCTGCGCCACGCATCCATCCCAAATAGGGATTCTCTGTCATTCTGCACCAAGCCGGGAGATCCTCACATACCGAGAGTTCACTCGAGCGTATTTCAAGTACATCTCCGTTTGGTACCTCCTCCATTGCCCGCCTGATAATCAAGAGGAGTCCGCTTCCGCAATCAAGATTTCCGCCGTCGCACACGGTGTGCGATGCAATTTCCCGTTCGAGGGGTTCTATAATCTCACTGTTTTGCATTTCCCGTTCCTTTGATCCATGCGCCCAAAGGAACGGGCATAATATTACTATTACCCGTTCCCTTAGGCCGCCAATGGAAGCAGAGTCGCCCGACTCCGCCATGTTGTTCAATAACTAATCGAAGATCCGCCCGTGGCAAGAAATTCCACGACCTTTGCACCGCCTACGATGACTGCATTTTTTACCAGCTTGTTCTCATCGAGTGTGCGTTTCTTGAAACATGGGCTGCACACCCAGATGGTTCCACCCGCGCCAATGAAGTTGTCCATCAGCTCTTTCAGTGGAGCAAAGCCCTCTTCGTGAATGCCATCCGCGTAGCCCTGCTGAGAAAGCCTCACACCTTCAATACTCAGAAACACAACGGTTTCCTGCGCCGACGCGACCGATGCATTCGCCACCACGAAGGCCACGGTCGCCTTGTCGGTGTTGTCTTTCGCATGCGTGACGCTGATCAAGATTTTCGCCATCAGACTCCCTTCACTTTCTTTCTAATGATGTAAACACTACCGTCGATTCCGGACGGCCCGGATATGAGTTCATTTCCCGTCAGGCGGCACCATGCGGGAATATCATTTGCGGCTCCTTCGTCTTTCGCCACAATCTCTGCGAGTTGACCGGACTCCAGTTCATTCATGGCTTTCATCAATGCAATGGCCAGATCTCCGCATCCGAGATCCGCAAGGTCAATTTTCCTGTTAGCAGCCGTAGTCATGTTCGTGGGTGAACTCTCTTTCTCGCGCTGCGGTTCCGATTCGCATAAGTCCCCCCGGAGCCTCAGGCATTGTTCTGACCTGATGGCTCTTTGGTAAATTTGTAGCCGGCTCCGTAGAGCGTATGCAGGTATTGGGGATGCCGCGAATCCTGCTCAAAGTACTTTCTTAGCCTGAGAATCAGGTTGTCTATCGTGCGAGTGGATGGATAGCGGTCGTATCCCCATACTGTTTCGAGGATTGCATCACGGTCCACCACTTGGCCCTCCCGTTCGGAAAGCAGCTTAAGCAGCATACACTCCTTTTGGGTCAGAGTGACTTCTCCATCCCGTGTGCGGGCAATGTAGGTGCTGAAGTCGACCCTATTACCGCCGAATTCGATGACGTTGCCGGCTTCGACTTGCCGCCGGTACCACTCGGTACGCCTCAGGATGGCGCGGGCGCGCTGGATGAGCTCGCGGATGCTGAAGGGTTTGGTCATAAAGTCATCACCGCCCAATTCCAAGCCCCTGATCCGCTCATCCTCCGAGTTCTTGACGGTTAGAAACAGAATCGGAACCTGGCACTGCGCGCCGCGCACTTTTTCGCACACATCATATCCATTCGCGCCGGGAAGCATGATATCGAGAATAACCAGGTCAGGCGGATGCGCCAGAATCTCATCAATTGCGCTCAGCCCGTTGGCGACGTGCTGAACGGCGAATCCTTCCGCCTCAAGATTCAGACGCAGTCCGGCGGCAATCGCCTCTTCGTCTTCGACGATCATGATTCGTTCAGGCAAGATGCGTTCTCCCTTCCGCCGGCAGTTCGACTGTAAACAGGGCACCGAGTCCCGGTCCGGCACTGTTTGCATAGGCACGCCCACCGAATGACTTGGCGATCTCGCGCACAAGGTATAGTCCAAGACCCGTTCCCTTGGTGTTGCGCGTGCTTTCATCGCCAATGCGATAAAACCTCCCAAAAATGCGTTCGGCCTCGGTGGAGTCAAAACCCACTCCGCGATCGAGGATTTTAAGAAAGATCGTGTCCTTGGACTGTGTGAGCGTCAACTCGATCGGACCACCATTCGGAGAATATTTTACAGCGTTGTCCAACAGATTCCGCACCAGCATCCCCCATCGTTCGGGATCGGCTACCGCCATGAGCCCTTCAGTAATCTGATGTTGAAATGGATACTTCTCGGCAGGCAAACGGTGCGCGTATTCAGCAGCCACCAGCTCCGTTTCTTCGCTGATGTTGAGAAGACTGATCCGAAATGACTTTTCCGGTGAAACGATGGCTTGCGCGAGCAGCAGTCGGTCTATCAGATCATTCAAGCTGCCAAGTTCACGCTGCATAGTTTGGAGCAGCTCTGTGCGCTTTTCTTCGCCCAGTTTTCTCTCCAGCATCGTATCCAGATACAGCCGCAACGCAGTAATTGGCGTTTTCAGTTCATGCGAAGTCGCCGCCAGAAAGACATTCTGTCGTTGTTCATTGGCCAATTCGTCCTGCAATATCCGGTACATGTAAAACACGGCGGACAACAAAAGGATGCAGAAGAAAGTTCCTTCGGCGATAAACATGCGCACTCTGCGCCCGGCAAGCTCGTCGAGATCGCTTCGCGCATTTGAACGAACGGTAATCGTTCCATTCCCCGAGAGTTCGATGTCCGGAAACGTCTGCGCGAGCCATGCGCCAAATGTCGAACGATCGGCGCGTCGCTCCAGTTCAATTCCGGCTATCGCGATTTGCTGCTGCCACTGGTCTTCCTGAATGGCCCGCACGCGCCGGCCCTCCATCACCTGAAATGTGACCCACCACGTCAACTGCGCAAGCGTAAAGGCGATGATGATTCCAAAGATCACAAAATGCCGCCGGAATGGCAGCCGCGCAGTGGTCCAAACAGAGTCAAGTGTACGGCGCATCATCTGACTGGCAGCGTTTTAATCATCCTTCAATTTAGTCAATAATCCGGATTTCGTCAACGCCGATTTCGCGGCCCTTGTCTTATCCGTTCCAGGTAGATCGCCTCGAGAACTGTGGCGGTTATGGCCGAAGTCCAGATTTCAACGACTGAAGGCGGCACCGTAAGTAATTTACCCTGTCAGCCCGTGCGGCTGTTCAATCTACTGAGATTACACTCTTTAGGGCGGCCTTTTGGTCTGATTGGAGTCCATTCACTGCAGAGTTATGATGCAAAGGCCTGCGTTCATTTTACATTTCTATTGAAGAATTGCAATTTCAGCTTTTATTTCGTATATTGGTGCTATCATGTGATTTAGAATTGTTCTGTTCGCGACCACATGCTTCTATAGCGGCTCCATTCGGGAGCACTTCGCAGGCCCGTGTCACGAGAAGGTTCTGATTCACAAACGTCCTTTTTCGGCTTGGCGATTCGAGACAAGGTGGCAGTAACGGGGTACCATCCCCACAAGTTGAAGAGGATTCAGCAATGGTAAACATTTACGTAGGCAATCTGTCCTACAGCATGAGCGAAGACGATCTGAGAAACCTGTTCGCGGCCCACGGCAAAGTGGATCGCGCCAGTGTTGTAATGGACCGCATGAGCGGCACCAGCAAGGG
>CAZVXJ010000320.1:0-3683 GCA_964631675.1 uncultured Alphaproteobacteria bacterium | reverse complement strand
AATCATCGAACATTTGGTCAGGGCCGGAAAAGCTTGGGCGAACGGCCAATCGCAACAAGATGATGTGACGTTGGTGGTGGTGAAGGTGAAATAACGGCGCTCCTGCTGCGTCAGTTTATCAACGCAGACTTTCAGAAATTTTCGTGCCAGTCCACGTTCAACGGTGATATTTCTCAAGTCCATCGTTACGAACGTTATGTGGGTGCTGCTCTTTAGAAGGCGTTTGAAATTCATGCTCTCCGCCAGGCTACTTCAGCAACAAAAGTTTCTTCGTCTCATTGAACCCGCCGACGCGAAGCCTGTAGAAATACACTCCGCTTGACATCGACGCCGCGTTCCAGGTGACGGCGTGTTTTCCCGCCTCCTGCTTTTCGTTCACCAGTGTTGCCACCTCACGCCCAAACACATCGTACACTTTCAATACCACATTGCCGAAGGCGGGAAGCTGATAGCTGATCACCGTCGTCGGATTTCCCGCAAAGCGGGACGTCGCTCCGCTCCGAAATGGATTCGGATAATTCTGCTCCAGCGTGAATCGCCCCGGCGGTTCGGGATCCGGCGGGGAATCCACCGGGGTTGTGAGGCTGTCCCAGTTCCCGACCGCAAAAGCGGGTGAAACAACCTGGTCGAACGTAAATCCATTGACGCCGGTCGAGGCCACCCGCAGATCAACGGCGATAGAATCCTCCGCCGTTGCGGCGCCGAGATCCGCCTGCACAATGATTCCTTCGTTCTCGATCACCTGGCCAACTTTGGTCAGGGCCAGCGGCACCCATGGTGAGGTTCCGTGCTTCCGATACCATGCTTTGGTGGAATCAAAGATGGGCAGATTATTCGCTGAAAAGTCCGTCACATTGACGGAGAATAGCAGTGTGGCCTGGTCGTCTTTCGCAAAAGCATTGGCCGGCTGGCGATTCTTGTCGAGCACCATGAATGATGTAACACTCGGAGGGTTCGCCGACAATCCGGCGCCAAGATTGAATTCTGAGGTAAGCGTTAAGGTTCCTCGCGCGTTCCGCAGCCAATAGTTGCTGGAAGTGACAACCACTTTGTACGTGTCAGCCGTGAGCTCGAGAGGCGCGCGCGGCTCAGCCAGCGATTTAGTAAACAGTTTTGTCCCCTGCTTGTCGAATACGGAGTACGTGCCGGCAGTGACATCGTTGTTGCGGTCCTCGCGCAGCATGCCCCTGAAGAGCGTCCGGAAGTGCAGCGAGTTCGTCCCAAACGTATTGTTGAGCCATACCATCAGGAGGTGCGCCGGGGCGCCGCCGAAGGTCATGGTTGCGCCGCTTTCAAAACGGGGAACGGCAGGTGTGACATTTATGCGAGGCGCGGCAACAATGCTGTCTCTGTACGACATGACAAAAGGTGACTCATAATCGATGGAGAATGCCGGGACATTCGTATAACTCGTGTAGAACTTCACGGCAATATCCGGCAACGGGCCGGACGACTTCCCAAAGTATCCGGTGAAGGTGTATTCGTCGCCGTCAACGGCCACGGTATCCACATCAGCGCCAATTCCGCTGAACAGGCCCAAACCGTTGCCCTCGGTATAGGACCAGATCTGGGTGATGTGCGCTGCCGCCGGCGTACCAGGAGGAACCTTGACCACGAAGTGTTGCTGAATAAAGTTCGTGGGGGAATTGCTTGCCGTTCTCGTCCCGCTCATGCCGGTGAACTTGTCGAACTGGACAACGTGAAAGGTCTTCGTGTCTGCGAGGTCGACCTGGAGTTCAACGGGTTTGAATGCGTGATTGTTTGCCACGGTTGACAGCAACAGGGTATCGGACCCTCCCGGAAGGGTTGTTGTGAAATCCCCGAAATTGGGCAGCGAGGTAATCAGCGCCCGCTGCGGGGCGCGATATGCATCCAGAGAATTTCCCTGGTGATCGACGCCGCGATAGATCAGCGGATGGATAGCCTGTGCTCCATCCAGGAAAAGATCGACGGCATTGTTGCCGATAGAAATCCTCTCGTTGATGACGATCTTCGAAACGCCGGCCGGATTACGGAACAGGGTGAAGAATTCGTACGTGCCTTTGAGCGGAGCATACACTTCCGCACGGGTGGGACTTGTGAAGCTGACTGTTCTTTTATCCGTACTGGCGATGAAAGAGGCATTCGAGTAGCCGAAAAAGAAAGCGTTCGGCTCGCTGGTCGTGATCACCAGCCGGTTCGTGCGGACAAATGCCCAGGGCGCCCGGGCCGAATCGATGCTGCCGTTTATCAAGACGCTCCCGGTAAACCGCAGAATATTCTCATCCTCGATCGACACCAGCGCGTTGTTTACCGCAAGCGTGACGATGACCATGAGCGAATCGTTTGCAGGAATGGAAAACACCGAGGGCGACACCTCCAGAGAAATCCCCGGTGAGGTTCCCTCGATCACGACGGAGTAGGATTGAGTTGCAGTATGTTGGTTGAAGACATACAGCGTTTCCGGCGAGCTCCAGATTGTTGCAGCAGGGTCATCCAATCCGTAGGATAGGGTTGAAGGATTGACCAGCGTTTTTGCAGAGACCGAATTCACCGCCTGAACTCTGCCGCCTCCTTGCAGATACGCACTGATGCCGACATTCTTTGCTTTGTTCACAATCGCCGACTTTATCATGGCAGGGCTCCAGGAGGGGTGGAGGCTCTTGATCAATGCCGCAACGCCCGTGACCATGGGAGTTGCCATCGAGGTTCCGCTCAGCACTTTGAAGCCCGAGCCCAGATATGTCGAGTTGATGTCAACCCCCGGCGCCAGAACTTCCGGTTTGATGCTGAACGAGGTTCTGTTCGGTCCTCGGGAAGAAAAATGAGCAAGCTTGTCCGCCAGGTCTGAAGCGCCTACGGTGATGGCAAGCTCCGCCGTGCCCGGGCTGTTGATGGTGGCGGAGCCATCGAAAAAGTAATTGTCCTCCTTCCCTTGAACTGGCGTCGTGCCTCCCGAATTTCCGGCGGCGACGCAAAAAACGACGCCAAGCTGTATCGCATTATTGACCGCGAGGCTGGACGGATCGGTGGGATTGCCTGTCGCACTGCCGAGACTCGCGTTCACAATGTCGAGCCGGTCGGCATCATCGCCGTTCTGGTCCGGATCGACAACCCGTTCGATGGCTGCAATGACGTCGCTGTCGAGTCCCCTTCCCGCCGCATCCAGCGCTTTGTAGGCATACAGTGTAGCGCGGGGAGCAACGCCTTTGAATAAGTCCGCATCGGCGGCAACGATCCCGGCCACATGCGTCCCGTGTCCGTTGTCATCCATCGGATCGCTATCATTGTTGATAATATCGTACCCGCCGGCAACCTTGAAGCCGGGGCCGAATCCTCCGCCCAACGCCGGGTGAAGATAGTCAATGCCGGAGTCGATAATGCCGACACGAATTCCTTCACCCTGCGTGCCGAATGTCATCCAGACTGAATTGGCACCAATAAGCTCGATCGCCGGCTCGATTGTCGCATGGACCTCCTTGTCGAAATGTACAGCCTTGACATACTGCAAATGGTGAATCATCGGGAGCATTGCGGCGGGAACCGTCATGCTGACGCCGAAGAAGGCTTTGTAGAATTCATGCCGGATCGTCGCACGGTCTGCCGTTGGGGAATAAAGCAATTGTTGAAGAGTCCCAACATCGGCGGCAAATTGCGAAAAGCGCGACAGATAGATATCCGGTGAAACGGCTTTCTGAAGTCCC
>CAZVXJ010000319.1:0-3711 GCA_964631675.1 uncultured Alphaproteobacteria bacterium | reverse complement strand
TTGCCGAAGCACATTGTTGCGTCGCATTTCTATTGAAATCAGCAGTACGCCCGCAAGTCCAATAATCGGAAATGCCACAGGTGATGGCCCGGAAGATGGCTCCGGTGTTGGTAGTGACACCTGACCGGACTGTGCGAGATCGCGGAGCTTAAAATATGCAATTCGCTCTTGCCGCGCAAAATTCACAATCCCATACGTGTAGAGTCGTGGATCTGAGGGTATCGGTTGGCTCAGCAGCGGGCTCGCACCGCGATAATCGCTGAATGCGTGAATAATGAAACCATCGATTTCATCGCGGCTCTGTATGTCAAGCACAGCCTTCAGAATAACATCAGCCTGCCGAACTACGGAACCCGATTCTTGGGTATCCATCGTGCCATTGTAAGCGGCGGTCGTCCCGACTCTCGAGAAAACAATCGGGATATTGCTTTGAACTAAGGGAATTGCGCTGCCGGGACTGTCAAGATTGAGCATGACCAACAACAAATCTGCATGAGACGGACGTCGCTCGATGTCCGAAGTCTCTGCATACGCGAGCAAACTGCTCTGTGACTTCACTAAAGTGTTAAGTCGTGAAGAAAATTCATCAGTGGCTGCGTCCTTCCAGTTCAACTCTGAACCGATCCCACATGCAAGTACGGATGGATGGGACGACAGATCAGTCAAGAGTCGTGAATAAGTGCGCTCCACAATCTGGTTGTAAACAGGTCCACGGATTATCGGAGTAGGAGTAAACTGCACGCCGGCCTCAGCAAGCACGAGTAGGCCGATTCGGTCGGTGATTGCCAGCATCGCCGCAGACGGCGGCGCAAACGGAACCCGGATCGCATTTATCTTCAGATCTTTAAGAGACAACAAATCCCGCTCCATTTGCGCGGCCGACATTGCCCTCCGCCCGCGAGCACTTTCTGGAATGTAGTCCATGGCACGCAATCGAAGCCGATCGCCATTCAAGTACAAGTCGCCGCCAGCAATTCGAATGCGTCTGTACCCTATGGTTCGTGAAATACTGTGAAGCGTGTCATTATGAACAGTCAGGTAAGCAGTCATTCGGTAGAGGACGGCGGCATCCGGATTCCAATATCTAGGGCTGAACTCGGGAAGTACTACTTTGAGCTGAAACTCATCAGATCCACTGACACCGATCGCGTCAGAATTATTTGAACTTACTACTTCACCGGTTGAGTCGGTAATCGAGATGTGCACTCGAACGATTCCGTCCACTGCCGCCGAATCCGCAGTCTGTGGATTGCGGCTGTATCGAGCAATTCGTATTGTCGCCTCAGTCACGACGAAGTTGGAGTCCTTGCCCATCCGATTTGTCTCGGTCAAGTCTTCAAGCGACCACGAGGGCACTCCGCGAAGAAAGACTCCCGAAAATACGCCGCCATAATTGAGTGGCTGAAATAGCTGGGGAAGCAGAGGCAACGTCTGATCAGCTGTCAAGCGGTTGCTCGTCTTGAGCAAAATCTCATTGGGCGCACCATAATGAAGATGATCACCGGTCACATCGCACTGAAATCCCAGGTGATTTCCCGTATGCGATGCGATCAGCCTGCCGTTCAACCATACTTCCACCGAATAGTGTACTTCAGGAACGTGCAATTGAAAATTCCATTTCCGAAGTGAATCGGCCAGCACGAACGTCCGCCTGAAACTGACGCTTTGCTGGCCATCTTCATAGCAGCTTGGCAGCCACGCACTCGTCCACGGTCCTTCATCTCTCTCCTGCACTTCCCAAGTGCCAGACAGATTGATTACCGCCTGATAGGGACTCGATTCCAGCTGACATTTGGTACCAATCGAAGCATCGTCACGCTGTTCGTAAAATGGCAGACCCTCGGCGGGACAGACCATGATCACCAGCGCGAGGGTCAACAAAAGAGCCTGTATATGTGAGGCCAAAGTAGTTTGCGTCATTCGATAGGAACGAGAACTATCCGCCGTATTCGTGATTTGTCTTGAGAATGCTAAGACAGAGTTTTACGGTCATCTCCATGTCTGCTATAGTCACATGCTCATTCGTCGTATGTTCATCACGCATTCCGGTTCCGATCACGACAGCGGGCAACCCTTTTTCATTGTACACATTTGCATTGGTACCGCCACCGATTGCTAGCGGCTGCATTTTCAGCCCAAGTGCATTACCGGCGTCATTCACAAGCTTGAACGGAAACGAGTCGGGTCCAATCTCCATTGATCTAAACTCGCGACGAATCTCCGCGCGAAAAACAGGGGCCACGACACTCCCATTGACCTGTTTTGTGTACGCTTTTACCGCGTCCTCGAAACACTGTGACATGTGTCGAGTTTGCGCCTCCAGTATGTCATTGGAGTGGCTTCGTGCCTCGGCGGTCGCACTCAGCAGATCAGCTACGATATTGGTTGCGCGACCGCCCTGAACAACTCCAATGTTGGCCGTCGAGTCCGCATCCAATCTTCCTAATCTCATTTGCGAAACGGCTCGTGCGAACACCTCAATAGCCGAGACTCCTCGTTCCGGCGCCATTCCGGCATGCGAAGCTACGCCTTCAATTTCGTACCGCATGCGATTGGCACTGGGCGATTTATAGATGATTGAATTCAGATCCTCCCCGTCCAAGACTATGCCGCACTTTGACTTGACCGTACTCAGGTCAACGACATTTGCCCCAAGCAGGCCAATCTCTTCGGCAACGTCAAAAATGATCTCGATCGGACCATGAGGCATGTCTGTTTCGTGAAGGCACCGCAGCATCTCCACAATTGCAGAGACACCAGCCTTGTCATCGGCACCCAACACAGTAGTGCCATCCGAGCGAACATACCCGTCGACTACACGCGGCTTGATTCCAAGCCCTGGCATCACAGTGTCCATATGGGCGGAAAAGAGCAAAGGCTTTGACGCAGAATTGCGTGACGTCTTTCTTACATGCAGGTTACCGCACTCGCCTCCGATTTTCTGTCCTGCGTCATCGCGCCATGACTCACAGCCCAATCCTTTTACGATCGACTCGAGGTACTCGGCAACTTGTGTTTCCTTCTTTGATGGACTATCAATCTGAACCAGTTCGCAAAACGTGCGAACGTGCCTGTCTATGTTAACACCGGGGATTTTCATGTCCTAAATCTCCTGTTCACCTACAATTTTGCCCGTTACACCCTCCGGATGAAGGGTATCGGCCCTGACCTTAACTACGCTTCCCGCAATCGCCTCATCAGCCGTCACGTAAACATCCAAGTAGTTCTCAGCATGTCCGGCCATTAACATGCCCATGCGACGATTTTCAATTAATACCTTGTGCACACGGCCGAGGTTTCGCAGCCTGAATTCGATTCGCTTTTTGGTATCCAATTGCTTGAGTTCGGATATACGACGTAACTTGGCTTGCTCCGAAACTACATCCGGAAGTTTTGTAGCAGGAGTGCCGGGTCTGGAGCTGAACGGAAAGATATGCATATAGGAAAGCGGGGCGCTGCTGAGAAAATCCAACGTTCGTCCGAAGCTCTCTTCCGATTCGCCGGGAAATCCAACGATGATGTCTGTTCCGAAGCCCCAGTCGTCTCTAAGCGCAAAAGCATAATCAAACAACTGAAGCAGCCGCTCAGTTGTGTAGCGGCGGTTCATTCGGTGTAACGTCTCGTTATCCCCACTCTGCAAAGGGATATGCAAGTGAGGGCAGATCTTTCTTGAATTTGCCGAATCTGCACCTCATCTAAATTTCCAGTCAC